>NZ_DFOZ01000006.1:0-15584 GCF_002377005.1 Limnobacter sp. UBA3528
GAGCGAGGTGAGCAAGAATCCATTCAACAAGGGATCAAGCGGTTTTCAGTGCGACACAAGGAACCCATGCCGAGTTGGCAAGAAACCAGCAATAAACCGCAGCGGTGACCCTTCAAGTTCAGCTCCCAAGTCACCTACAGCGCCACATGCCCGGTCTGCTGCGCAGGCTGCAGTGACGTATCTTTGGTTGAAGATGCAGTCCGAGAATTGGCAGTTTTCACGGTATAAAGTTTCAGCTGAACACCATGCTGCTGTTCAGCCTCCCGCACTCGGCCAATAAAGTGGCGAGACACAACCTGGCCCTTTGACAACCACATAAATCCGTCCGGCCCCTCAAAATCACGAGCCAACACCAATCCTTCGTACAGGTCTTCACCATGCAAAATCTTCTCATTGGCCTTCTCGGCCGCTTTCAGTTTTACAAGGGCAGTGGGTAAAACTGCAATCACCTTGGGGTCGTAACGTTTGCCAGCCGCACCCACCAAAAATGTCTGGGCTTGCAACTCATCAAAAGCCTTGGACGCCAGCCAGCCTTGTTGCAATTCGTCGTAGTCTTCTGCCACCGCCAGAATTCGCGCACCCAGCGGAATGCCCTCGCCCTCCAACCCATCGGGAAAGCCCTGGCCATCGTAACGCTCATGGTGGTGTCGAATAATCTCGGACACATGCACCATTTCCGATACACCATGAAAAGCCGCTTGCGCCTTCATTGGGTGCTTCATCAAGGCCACACGCGCATCACCCTTCAACTCCACCACAGGCTTGAACAGTGTGTCGTCACTCAAACCCAGCTTGCCAATGTCGTGCAACAGCGCGGCCACATAAATATCCTGCAAAGCAGAGTCGCTGGCATGAAGTTCTTTGGCAATCAAACGCGCCAATTCAGCGACTCGCAAGCCATGGGCAGCCAGTTGTGGCGAACGCAACTCCATCAAATTGGAAAACGACTTCACTGCTGCCAGGTACTGCATGCGCATCTCGCGCTGAATTTGCTCCAACATGAGTTGCATTTGGTGGGTTTCGGCACGCTGGGACTCCAACTGCTGACTCAAGCTTGAGTTTGCACCCTGCAAACTTTCAACTTCCTTGCTTAACTTCTCAGCATTGCCTTGGAACTCCGACAACTGGCGCTCTAGTTCCTTGATCAACTGCTTGTCATCGGTGGCTTGTTCAACAGACATGGTGCGGGTTCCCTTGCGAATGCGGCGCATTCTCCTCGAATGGAATAACGGCAGGCCTTTCAGGAATCTGAAACCCTTTACCCCTCTAAATGGGGGGTGTCCTTTACTGAATCTGAAATGACCTATTGTCAGTATCAATTTGTAGAACCAATCGAGTCACAAAGACCCTGGGAAGACGAGACATGAGACACGCCCTACTTGGCACCCTGGCGCTGTGCACAGCCCTGGCCGCCTGCAGTTCCGATTCAGGCACCGCCGCTGGCGGTACCGACGGACGCACGACCCCCAATGAAGTTGAAGTGGCCCCCACGGCATTCAATATTGCAAACCAGTGTGTCGCAATTCAATCGCTGGCCAACAACAAGTTTGTGGCACTGAGCAGCGACGGCAGCTACGGCGTCACCGAGGCCACCGCTGTCAACGCAGCACCCTTTTTCCTCAAGGCCACCGCTTTGGGAAAGTACATGATTTACAACCGCAACGACGCCATGATGCAAGCCGTGGGCAACTCGGCAGGCACGCCGGTGAGTAGCAGCAACGCGTTTTCCGACTCGATTGAGTGGGCGGTTCAGGAAGATGAAAAAGGTCGAAGTGGCTTTTCCCTGACCAACTCTGGCAACACCATGAAGCTGGCCTTGCTGGGCTTCAGCAATGGTTTGGGTACTGTAGAAAGCGCAGGCAACAGCGAAGAAACCCTGTTTCAGTTTGTTAAAACCACAGGCTGTGCCGAGTTTCCTGAAATTTCAACCAACACTGAAGGCCGCACCTTTGCAGGTGCCGGGCTGAACCGCGCGGTAAAAGGTTTCGCCGATGTGCACAACCACATTACAGCCACCACTTTTCTGGGCGGTGCGCACCACGGCACACCCCACCACCGTTTTGGCGTGACCCAGGCACTGGGCAGTTGCGAGGCCAACCATGGCCCCATGGGCAGGCTTGATTTGGTGGACAATCTGTTCAAGTTTTCACCTACAGCAAGTCATGAAACCGAAGGTTGGCCCACCTTCCGCAGCTGGCCCGCTGCCGACGCACTTACCCACGAAGGTCTGTACTACAAATGGCTGGAACGAGCCTGGCAAGCCGGCTTGCGTATTTTTGTAACCAATCTGGTTGAAAACGAAACCCTGTGCAATTTGGTCAAAGTCAGCAAGGGAAAACCCCTCGCAAATTGCAACGAGATGGAAAGCGCAGTTACCCAAATCGAATACGTGAAACAACTTGAAAGCTACATAGATGCCCAGGAAGGTGGCCCTGGCAAAGGTTGGTTCCGCATCGTGACCAGCCCGGCAGAAGCCCGGCAAATAATTAATGAGGGCAAGCTGGCCGTGGTGTTGGGCATAGAAATTTCACACCTGTTCAACTGCGGCATCAAGCTGGGTCAAAACCTGTGCGATGAAGCTGAAATCGACAAGCAGCTTGATCGCTTGCACGCACTGGGTGTGCGGCAAATGTTCCCTATTCACGAATTTGACAACGCATTTGGCGGCAATGGCATCTTCGATGGCGCAGTGCTCAACGTGGGTAACTTTGTCGACACCGGCGCATTCTGGCAAACCTATGACTGCCCAGGTGGCGACAACAATTACGCCGACTACATTCTGCGACAGCCCGGTGCAGTCATGACCTCGCTACCCGGTTTGGGCAACGACCCGTTGACCCAGGCACTGATTGCCAACAACCCAGGTGTGGCGCCAATCTACCCTACGGGAGAGAACCAGCGCCAGTGTAATCGCCGCGGCCTGACCGAACTGGGCAAATACGCCTTCAAGCGATTGATGGAAAAAGGCATCATCATTGAAGTAGACCACATGGAATTGAGCATCAAAGGCGATTTGATTGACATGGCCGATCGCCAGCAACCCAAGTACCCACTGGTGTCTACCCACGGTGCACATGGCGGCATTACCCGGGAGCAGGGCCGCAAAATTCTGGCTGCGGGCGGCATTATTTATCCCTATCAAGGCAATGCACAAAGCTGGGCTGAAGACCTCAAGGTCATAGCGCCACTCAAGAGCCAACAGTTTGATTTCGCCATGGGTTTTGGTGCCGACACCAACGGTTTGGGCGCACAGGCAGGTCCACGGGGCGCCGACCGCCCACAGATCACCTATCCGTTCACCCTGTTCCAGGGACCCGATTGGGCTGGCGTATTCAACACCAATGTAAGCCCTGTGAAGTTCGAGAAGCAAACCAGTGGCGAGCGCGTGTTTGATGCCAATACAGAAGGGCAAGCCCACTACGGCCTGAAAGCCGACTGGGTGGAGGAACTGCGCCTTGAAGGTGGCAACGAGGCCTTGAAGGCACTCTACAATTCAGCCGAGGTGTATATTCAAATGTGGGAACGAACCACAGCGAAAAGACCTCAAATTAATCCATGAACAAACGCGCACTTGTTTACCTCGGCCTCGCCAGCGCCACGCTGGCCGGGGCTTACCTCTACGTTCAATCATTAACAAATGAAACTGCAACTGCCCCCGCAGCTCAAGGCGACACGGCACTGGCGCTTGAATCCCTGTCCATCATCGATGGCAGCTTGACCACAGGTTCCTACAACGCAGCAGTCCGCCAAGGACAACGCATTCAGTTTTTAGTGCACAGCAATCAAACCGATTCACTGATCGTTGAGGGGCTCGACGCACGCGTGCCACTTCCCGGCAACCAAACCACATTGGTCAGCATAGCGGCCAACACACCAGGCACCCATGCCATTGAGCTTGATCTTTCCGGCACCACCATCGGCAGCATTGAAGTAACGCCATGACCCTGGTCGTGCTGCTCAGCCTTGCAGCATTTGTCACCTCCAGCATCACCGCCGCCATGGGCATTGGTGGCGGCGTGGTGTTACTGGCACTGATGGCTCAACTGGTACCCCCCGCCCTCCTGATCCCCCTGCACGGCGCAGCCCAACTCATGTCCAACACCAACCGGGTGCTGGTGCAACGCAAATTCATCAATTGGAATTACATCAAACCCTTTCTGCTCGGCTCCGTTGTGGGCGGCGCGTTGATTACGCCGCTGGCGCTTTACATGCCTGTGCCTGTAGGGCAGGTGTTGCTGGGCCTGTTCATCGTTCTGGCCACCTGGAAAAGCGCTTGGTTGCGCTTGGCGAACTGGCCACCAGCGGCATCCGGTGGAATTACCACCGGACTAAGCCTGGTGCTGGGTGCCACGGGCCCACTGGTGATGTCAGTGCTGCCCAAATCTGACTGGGAAAGGCAAGTGGTGGTGGGCACACACGGCATGGCCATGGTGATTCAACACGGCATTAAAGTAATCGCATTTTCAACGCTGAATGTGAGTTTGATGGAATACTGGCCCCTGCTGTTGGGCATTGGCGTCGCAACACTGGCCGGCAACCTGCTGGGCGCAAAGCTATTGGCGCGGGTGCCCGAAGACAAATTCACGATCATCCTGAATTGGCTGCTGACTGCACTGGCCTTGCGTTTGATGTACCAAGGCTTGAACGCCCTTCTGACCACGGGCAACTAACCATTTCGGGTTCCCATTCAACAGGGATACCAAGCGATTAATTGTGTTCCACACTCAAGGCTGCACACAATTCATACGCCCCTGAAGGTTGCCCCATGGTATTCAAACCGATTCTTGACTCGCTGACCCTGCCCAAAAAATGCGCCATCATCGCACTGCCACTGTTGTTGGCCTTCGGCTTCCTGTTTCAGCAAATGTACGCACAAATCAATACGCTCATCAGCTCGTCTGAAAACGAGTTGCGTGGGGCTGTTTTTCTGGAAAAGATAAATCCCTGGTTGCAAAAGGCTTTGGTTGATCGCGCTCAAAAGCAGAACGGGGCCCTCGGTGATCTCAACGCAGCGATACAAGCTTCAAAAGCAGACTTGCCGAACACCTGGCCCATCACAGCCAGCAACGTGGAGCAAGTTGCGGCCCTATTGCCCAAAGCGCTGAGCGAAAACGCCACCGAGGCCCAATCTGAAGAACTGGGCAATCAAATGGTCACCCTGGTGCGCCAACTCGCCGATGAAAGCGAACTGACTCTCGACCCCTTCCTGCCCAGCTACTACATGATGAGTCCCATGGCCTTTCAGTTGCCGCGCGTGATTGAATACTTGTCAGAATTAGAGGGACGTCTTCGCAACCCCAACAGCGATGCAGCAGGCACTTTGAGTTTTGTTGAATCACGACTTGGCACTTTGGGTCGCGCAATGGATGAAATTCGTGAAGCCACCGAGAAATCAGCTGCTGCAGGCGGCGCAATCACCGCTGACACGCGCGCGCAAATTGACACCATCGACCAACGAATTGACAGCATCTCGACCTGGGTTCAGGAACAATCGGCGAAAGACCTCAATTACGACAGCATTACAGGCCATGCCAACATGGTTGTTTTGCTTGGCGAGGCAGTCAGCACAGGATTTCAACTCAGCCAAAGCCTGAACACAACCTTGCAGGCCGACCTGACCGAGCGCATTTCTGGCATGCAAGGCACACTGATTAAAGCGGGAGTTGGTTCACTGGCAGTACTGTTGCTGGCGTTTGCCCTGGGTTATGTGGTGTTCAAAGACACCAACACCGAAATTGCCCAAATTTTGGCGCATGCAAAAATTATCGGCATGGGCGACTTGTCCAAGCGCATAGAAAACCATGGCAGCAATGAAATCAGCAAAATTCGCGCAGCACTCGAAAATATCCGCCAAAAACAAACAGGACTGGTGGGTGAAGTAAAGGACGCATCCACCCGAATGGCCGACACCATCAACACCTTGGTCATTGCCGCGGCGCAGGTCAAAAGCAGCGTGCAGGAGCAAACGGATTCTGCTTCGGCTGTGGCGGCCTCGGTCGAGGAACTCACGGTATCGATCGGCCAGGTACACACCCACGCCAACCAGGCGCTTGGTTTGTCCAATCAGGCCGGCCAATCGTCAATTAGCGGGCGAGAGAGTGTCAAACAGGCTCGCCAGGCCATGGAAAAAATTGGCGACGCTTCGGGCAATCTGGCACAAAGCATCAACAACCTCGGCAATCAGTCCGACAACATTTCCAGCATTATTCAGGTCATTCATGCCATTGCCGATCAAACCAACCTGCTCGCCCTGAACGCAGCCATTGAAGCGGCACGCGCTGGTGAACAAGGGCGCGGATTTGCAGTCGTGGCAGATGAGGTACGCAAACTGGCCGAGAAAACTGCGCAGTCCACCAAAAGCATATCGTCTTTGATTTCGGACATCCAGAATGAAACCCGCTCAGCAGTGGCGCAAGTCAATGGCTGGGCAGACATGATCAACCTCGGTCAGTGCTCATCCCTGGGAGCCGACCAGCAAATGGAGGCCATCAACCACCACACCGGCGATGCCGAACGCGCGGTGACCGAAATCACAGAAGCCTTAAAGGAACAAAGCTCGGCTTCCACGCTGATTGCCCAGCAGGTTGAGCGAATTGCACGCATGACCGAGGAAAGCCAGGGCGTGGCCCATGAGGTTAACCATGTGATTACCGAACTGCAAAGTTTGTCGAATCAAATGGACACCGTCATGGGCAAGTTCAAGCTGGCCCAACAAGCCTAAAGCTTAGATTCGCTCGATTCTGACCTTTTCCTGAAACAGGATCGAGCTTAAAAAAGTAGCGAACAAGGAGTACAACAGGGCAGCCAATACAGCCCACCAAAAACCATTGACCTGGAAGCCTTCCAGGATGGAACCCACCCAGTAGAACATCAGTCCGTTTAAAATAAAGTAAAACAGACCCAGGGTGAGTACAGTCAATGGCAGGGTCAGAATGAGCAGTACGGGCTTCACGATCGTATTGACCAAACCCAGAATCAATGCAGCCCACAACGCGGCCCAAAACCCTTCCACAACCACACCTGGCAGCAAGTAAGCCACGCCCATCAGGGCCACTGCGTGCAAAACCCAGCTCAGCAAGAGTTTCAAATCCATTCCCTCCAAGTTCAGAAAACAAGTGATGTACAATCAAAATGCTTGGTTGCCAAGCTATCACATTTCAGTAAAACCGTTTCAGCAACAACATTAAGCAACAACGAGAATTTCAGATGGATGTCACTCAACGCCTCGTCTCCCGCAGCTGCCCCTTCTGCCAGAACAGTGCCGAAGACGCGCAGGTACTCAGCTACGGCAGCAGCGAGTGGCCCATGATTGAATGCAACAAATGCCAATTTGTGTATCTGAAGCGTGCACCGGTTTACGAACGCCTGAGCGAAGAATTTGCCTGGGAGAAAACTTCGGAAACCGAACGCCAGGTGCGCGAAGAACGCGAACCTGTCAAACAAGGCTTAAGCCGTGCCTTCAAACATTTTCGGCAAAAAGTGCTCAAACGAAACAAGCTGCCTGAATTGATCGAGAAATACATTCCAGGCGGCCGGGTGCTCGATATTGGCTGTGCTGCTGGTGGCCTGCTGGCCACCCTGCCCGCCAAATACCAGCCCTATGGCATCGAAGTGTCCAAAGCATTGGCCCAAGCGGCCAGTGAAGTAGTGGAGCCGCGGGGCGGAAGCATCATGCATGACAATGCCTTGAACGGCATTCAAAAGCTGCCCGAGAACCACTTCGCAGGCGTACTGATGAGCGCCTTTCTTGAACATGAGGTAGAACCCAATGGCCTACTGCAAGGTGTGGCCAAAGTGCTTCAGCCTGGCGGTGTGGTCATTATCAAAGTGCCCAACTATGGTTCCTGGAACCGAAAAATTCGCGCCGAAAAATGGTGCGGCTTTCGCCTGCCCGACCATGTGAATTACTTCACCCCAGACAACCTGGAGGCATTGATTGTTCGGCAAGGCATGAAAATAGTGCAATTTGGTTTGGCCGACAAGCAACCCACCAGCGACAACATGTGGATTGTTGCTGCCAAATAGTGGGGTACAACTAGAAGGGCACAAACTGATTACACGTTCACCGGCTTTACCAGTTTGTTGAGCATGTACATCAGGTCTTCGGGCTGTAGCGGCTTGTGCAACACCGCATTCATGCCGGCTTCAAGGGCTCGCCTTTCGTCTTCGGGCCCCACCTCACCGGTCAAACCAATCACTGGTAAATTCGCATTGAAGGGTTGTTTGCGCAACTCGCGGGTAGCCTCGAGACCATCCATCAAAGGCATTTGCACATCCATTACCACGGCATCAAAACCATGGCCGTATTGCAACAGGAACGACAAAGCCTCCAGCCCATTGTTGGCCTTGGTAATGTTGGCTTGCTTTCGTACCAAAATGCCTTCGAGCACCTTCAAGTTCAAGTCACTGTCGTCCACAATCAGCAAATTCATTTTTCCGCTTGCTGCAATCGCCAGGTTGGTTCGCGTGGCCAGGTTCGGTGCTGCGTTTTTAAAAGCATTCTGAAGTTGTAGCGGCGTTAAAGGCTTTACATAAATAGCACTGAAAATTTCGCTAATACCCTTGTCCAGCAAACGTCGGGTGTCATCGCTGCCCAGCAACACAGCACAGGGCACACCCATCAAGCCCATGGCCTTGACAAACTCGATCCAGGCCAAGCGATCAATCTGCCGTTTTGGGAAGTCCAGCACAATGCCAGCAACACCCAAGGTACTCACCATCAACTTGCGGGCATCTTCAAGGCTTTCGGTGGTGATTAGCTTGCGGCCCACCAAATCACAGGAGTTCAACAAGGCCTTCGTTTGAAGCTCACTCTCCGACACCAGCAAAACCGTATCACCAGTCTCGGTCAAAGTACTAGTGCCACCTTGAGGTACTGCGAATTCAAGTTCGGCCCAAAAGGTGCTGCCGTGCCCCAACTCGCTGTTGAAACCCAGACTGCCATTCATCAACTCGACCAGCTTTTTTACCAAACTTAAACCCAGGCCAGAGCCACCAAATTCCCGTGCAACCGAAGTGTTGGCTTGGTGAAACTGTCGGAACAGGTTAGTCTGCCCCTGCGGTGAAATACCCACTCCGGTGTCTCGCACTTCCACGCGCAAACGGCACACACCGCCCTGATTGGACAACACTTGCAATATCAAATGCACATGCCCCACCTGCGTAAACTTGATGGCATTGCCCACCAGGTTCACCACAATTTGACGGAAACGCAACTCATCACCGATCAACTCGCGCGGCATGTCGCTGGGCGGGTCAATAATCAGCTCGATTGGCTTGCTCGCCGCGGCACCCGTCATGATCCCCGACACCTTGTCGATAAACTCCAGCGTCGAGAAGGGCTTGGATTCCAGTTCCATGCTGCCTGCTTCAATTTTTGAAATATCGAGTACATCACTGACCAAATCGATCAGATTGCGCGATGTTTTTTCCAGGCTTTCCAGCAACAACTTTTGGTTGCTCGACACCGAAGTGTCCTTCAACAAATAGGTAAGGCCGACGATGCCATTCAGTGGCGTGCGAATTTCATGACTCATGTTCGACAAAAATTCTGTCTTGGCCTGGCTCGCCATTTCCACGCGTGTGTTGGCCTCGCGCAAACGCTTGTTTTTGTGCGCAAGGTTGTGGGCCATCTGGTTGACCGCTTTGGACACATCGCCCAATTCATCATTGGTGTTCACTTCACACACCGCATCTTCATTGCCATTGCGAATTTCATCAGCAGTGCGCTTCAACTTGGCCAAGGGGTTCAACACCCCAGTGCGCATCAACACCACCAACAAGGCGATCACCACCACAAAACTACCCAAGCCCACCGATTCCAAAAGGGTCAGGCCTTTCAGGTTTCTGGCTTGTGCCTCATTCACTTGAGTGGCCCACTGGTAACCCAACTCGGAAATTACCTGGGTTTCAGCGATCAAGCGCTCCACGATCAGACTTTGCCGGCGCTCCAGAAAAGCTGCACTGTTGTTCCCGGGTACCACACTGCTGTTCAGCTCGTTGAAAATAGGCTTCAGTTCCGCCAGGCTGCCTTGAATGTCTGAAAGCTCTTGCGGTGCCACCGAGGGGTTTACAGTGGACTGAATCAAGCGTTCAAGTTCTTCCTGGGTACGCAACCAGGCATCGGCCACAGAAGGCGACTTGAACAGCACGTACTCCTGGGTCAGAACCAACAGACTGGACGACAAACGGGTAATACTTTGAGCCTTTTGCGACTGCTCCAAACCCTTGAACTGCTCACTGAGAATGAACAGATTGCCCAGCACCAACACCACCGCGCAAACAATGGTGCTAAGAATGGCAAGGTTGATTTTGGTAGCAACACGCACTAAACACTTCCCGTTATTGAAGCGACACAGCGCCAGGGTCTACTGCTTTCAAAAAGGCAGGATACAAAAACCCGGTGTAATTGGGTTGAGGCAAGCTGGATTCCACATGCCCTTCACGAAGAGCCCAACGCGCTTGCCCTTCCATTGTGCGCGGCAAAGAGCGATTCAAACTTAAGCGATACCGGTAGTCATCAAATATTTTATCCACCACAACCACCGGAATCTTCAATCGCTTGGCTGCCAAGGCCTTCGCCTTCTCAGGGTGGGTCTGAATAAACTGGGTGCTGTCTTTCAGGGCCTGCACCACTCGTTCAAGTTCTTGTGGCTTGGATTTGATCGCGCTTTGCATGGCAATCAAATTGAATGTCTCGGTGTACAACTTCGGGATGGGCACCAGTTGCACGTCTGTTCCCAACTCCAGCTCAATTCGGGATGCAAAAGGCTCCCAGATGCACAGGGCATCCACCTCTTTGTTGGCCAAGGCGGCCAGGGCTGTTTCAGGGGTAATGGTTTTCAGCTTTACTGTGTCGGGGTCGATACCGTTGTAAACCAGCACCAGGTCGAGTACATACTGGCTTGCACTGCCTTTTACATAACCCAGGGTCTTGTCCCGAAGCTTGCTAGGCTCATTGATGTTTAAATCAGTACGACCCACCACTTTCAAGTCGTTCGACACACTCACAAAACTGGTCAGAATCGCGAAATCGTTTCGAGTAAAACTGTTGAACACCACTGGCAACTCGGTGGCGGTGGCCAGGTCAGTTTGACCGTCCAACATGTTCTTCACGCAGCGGTTGCCGCCTACGCAATTCACAAACTCAATATTCACACCACGTTTCTGGAAAAAGCCTTCCGACTCGGCGATGTACAAAGGCAGGGAGAGTATGGTTTCAGACACCCCGATGCGCAAAGGCGCAGCTTGGGCGACAAGTGATGACAACAAGAAACTGAGAAAAAGTGCGGTGCGAAGCATTCAAACTCTCGATGACCAAAGGACCCCTCAAAAGTGTAGGGGCATTGCTACATCAGAAAACTACCAAGAAGAAACACAAAAAGCCATCTCTTCCGGACATTGAATGATCAAACACTCAAGGAGTGTAGCAAGGCGTGGACAGAGGGGTGCACCTTTCCTGGCACACCCCTGAGTTACTTGAGTTTAGAAGGCAAAAGTGGCAGTCAAATTCAAGCCGTCTGCTTCGATGTTGTCTTTGTCGTAAAGCATCTCGTAACCTGCACGAATGTTCACGCTGCCTGCGGTGTACATCACACCACCGCCATAGCTGAGCGCGCCATCGTCGTCGCTGGTGTTAAAGCCAGGGCCACTGACATTGGCATCCAGAAAACCGTAACCCAAAGTGCCGTACAGCGAGAACTGATTGTTCAAGGGCAATTTGCCCAAGAGGTTGGCACCAATGTAAGAATCCACCTCAGCGCGGAATGCACCGGAGTTCTCTTCATCCACACCGGTCATCAAGCGGCCCTCTACGGCCAGGTTGGGGCTGAGTTCGTAGCCACCGACCACACCGAGCGTGTCAACATCCAGCTCGACTCCGCCAATCCGACTGTCGGTAATTCCCAAGCTGTTGTAGGTGGCACCCAGATAAGGGCCTTCGGCGAAGGCTGGGCTGGCTGCGGCGGCAGACAAAACGGCGATAGAAATTAGTTTTTTCATGGCTGACTTCCTTTGTTTGTTATGGATACTGCGCACCCCTTGGGGGGAGCACGGTACCTAACGCAGCAAATCAGCCATCGGGTTACAAAAACCGATAATACGCAGTAAACCGAGAGGCGATCAGGCCGCCACAGCTTCCTGATTCTTGCGCTTCAAGCTTGGCAGGCTGTACTTGAAAGCGCGACCCACCACAGTCGAGAACTGCTTTACCAGCGAGGCCTTGTTGTAATGCTGACCGTAACGCTTGCAGATTTCCTGCACTTCAACCGACATTTCCGCGTAGCGGTGCGCTGGCACCTCGGGGAACAGGTGGTGTTCAATCTGGTGGCTCAGGTTGCCAGACATGATGTGGAACAACTTGCCACCAGTCAGATTGGATGAGCCTTTCAATTGACGCAAGTACCAATGCGCTTGCGATTCGCCATCGATAATCGACTTGTCGAACACTTCAGAATCGGCTGTGAAGTGACCACAGAAAATAATCACAAAGGTCCAGTAATTGCGAATAATGTTCGCCAGGAAGTTTCCTGCCAACACCGGCAAGAAGAAAGGGCCTGCCAACAGCGGGAAGAACACATAATCTTTCGCAATTTGACGACCAGCTTTCTTGAACGTGGGAATGGCGCGGTCTTTGGTTTCCTTCAGGGTTTTCTCACCGCTGATTACTTTTTCAAGTTCAAGGGTTTGCAAAGCCAGCAGGTTTTCGAAGAAGGTGGCCAGCAAAACCATTAAAGGTACGTTCGCCAAAAAGCGCGGCTCCCATTTCTGTTCAGGAAACAGACGCAACACGCCATAACCAATGTCATGGTCCTCGCCCAGCACGTTGGTGTAGGTGTGGTGACGGTAGTTGTGGCTGTAGCGCCAGTTGTCAGCTGTACACCAGGTGTCCCACTCGTAGGTTTGGCCCATCAGGCGCTTGTTTTGCATGAAGTCGTATTGACCATGCATCACGTTGTGGCCCAGTTCCATGTTCTCCAGAATTTTTGACACGCCCAAAGTCAGCGTACCCAAAATAAATGCAGGCGGGAAAATACCGGCCATCAACAGGCCACGGCCTGCGATTTCGGTGTAACGCACTGCTTTTTCAATTTTGGTGATGTACTTGGCATCGCGTTCGCCAACATCGGCCAAATGCTTTTGACGAATCGCTTCAATCTCGGCACCAAACTGTTCCAGTTCAGCGGGGCTCAATTTGCGGTCAGCTTTTCTCATGATTTGCTCCAGTATTTTTAGGTTTTGCTTTTACAGGTCCAGGGAAACCGGACCTTGGGCGGCGTTGATACACAAACGCAGCGCCGAATTGTTGGTGGCACACACCGATTTGTTTTGCATGTTCTGCGTGGTACCTGTCAGCTTTTCGCATGAACAGGTGTTGCAAATGCCCATGCCACAACCGTGTGGGGGGTTAATGCCCTGCTCTTGCAGTGCTTTCAACAGTGGCTTGTTGTTGCTCACTTCCAGAATGCGGTTGCTTTTGGTCAGGGTCACTGTGAATGTTTTTACTTCGGCGTTTTCATCGATGGTCAAAGCCATGGGTGTGAACGATTCGGCGTGGAAACTCTTGGGGGTGTCGCCCAAAATGCCGCGCAAAGCATTCATGAAACCATCGGGGCCACAGGCATATACATCAGTCGTTTCCAGCGTACCCGCCACAGCAGCAAATTGCTCCGCACTGGGGCGGCCCGCCAAATCACCCTCGGCCAAGTTGGCACCGCTTTCCAGCAGGCGCACGTACTTGAAATGTTCGTTGGCCTTGGCTTTCAGGTTTGTGTCGAACAACACATCTTCGGGGTTGCGCGCCCAGCTCATCAGCGTTACATCGGCTGGCCAGCCCTTGGCTTCCAGTTCTTCAATCAGACTGATCATCGGTGTAATGCCGCTGCCGGCAGCCAACAGCAACATGGTGGGGCGCTGTGCGCTCAAATTCGGTTGAGTGTGCGCAAGGGTCATGTCACCGAACACATCGCCCAGTTCTACCACGGCGCCCACTTCCAGCTGGTTCACAACGTAACGCGAAACCAAACCAGTTGGGGTTTGCTTGATGGTCAGGCGCACCAGGCCACTGTCAGTGGGCGCGCAGCTGAAGCTGTAGGAGCGGGTGTGCACTACGTCATCAATCGTGATACTGAGGTTCACGTGCTGACCAGCTTCGAAACCCTTAAACAAGGCGTTGGGACGCAACCACAGGCTGACTGCATCAGCAGTTTCGCGATCAATACGCACCACCTCGGCCAGGCAGCGGTCAGTTGAATGTGTGCTACCTGCTTGTTCAAGCCAGAAAGTAACGAATTCCTGACCCAGAATTTTGGAGAGTCCGCGGACTACTTTGCTAGACAGTTGGCTGTTGGTTCTCATTGCGTTTTCCACATTAGTGAACAGATGTGCACCAATGTAACTAAAAACGCCGGTTTTTCGCAAGTAATTTTGCTGAAAAAAGTAGAATAAAGTGTCAGAAGAGTACAACTGTACACTTACTTATTAGATTAAATCATTGTTTTTATTGATATTTATTTTAAAGAACTTAAATACGGAATTTAGTGAACACTTTTTAAAATTCACCCACCTAACAAGGCTTTTTGATCGTTGATCATACGATCTGCCACGATGTTCGCATCTATTTTCAAACCACCCTCACTGAGCTGACGGCGAATCATTTCCACCTTGTCTGCATCAAAGGGGGTTGTGCTGTCCACCAACATGGTCCCTCTCGGCCTTGAGATTGACACCACCACACTGGCACCATCCCGGTCTGCGGCCGTTTTCACTTCCGGCGGGCGCGATGCAGCCAAAGCATCCGCCTTCTTGGGATCGGGCATGGTAAAGGCTATCGGGGGTTTGTCGCCAGAAATCATGGTGATGCTTGCGCTTGGTTTGTTGAGGCGGAAAAACAGAAAGATACTTAGAACAGTTCCGGATATAAATCAGGCACACCAGAAAATGAATGCAAGGCATCATCTGACAGGCTGTCTGAAAATCCTGACAACGCCAGAATTGCCACCGGAATCACCCGCATCCTCACTCGACGCATTGTCAACTCAACACACTAGCATTGTGAAATCAAATCCATAAACCCCCAGCCCACCCGGAGCACAGCGCATGATTCGACTTCTTTATTGCAGCCAAGCCAGGTCTGATTTCAGCGAAGAAGTACTCAAGGAAATTTTGCTGACCTCCAGAAAAAACAACAGCGCAGCGGGAATCACCGGCGTATTGGTGCATGGTGGCGGCATGTTCATGCAAGTGCTGGAGGGGCCCGAGCAAACCGTGCTGCGTACCTACATGAAAATTCTCGATGACAAGCGGCACACCGACAGCCGAATCATTCAAATTTCGCCGATCAAAGAGCGCATGTTCGACAACTGGACCATGGGTGTTATCGAAGCAGAACCACTCACCTTTGAACACGTCGCCAAGTTGCGGGCCAATCGTCTGGAAACATTGAATGCAGATGCATTTACACAGGTGATACGCGAATTCAACGCCTTGCTTGCCTATTCTGGCCAAATTGGACAGTGATTCTGGCTGAAACTGGACAGCCATTCCAGTTCAAACTGGACACTTTTTTCAATCGCCCGCGGGGCTGT
>NZ_DFOZ01000005.1:0-7551 GCF_002377005.1 Limnobacter sp. UBA3528
GGTGTCTTTCGACCAGAATACGCACACGAGCATCAGTGCAATGGGAAATGCATCGGCAGGACAGGCCGCCGAAGCGGGTGATGCATCGGTTTTGTTTGCCAACCCAGCCGCCCTTACACGCTTTAAACGTGCTGAATTGACTCAAGGTGCAGCTGTTATTGCAATCGGCACGGATTACACATCAACACAAAACAATGATGGTGCAGACTCTGGTGCACCACAAGGCCAAAACGGCCAAGTGTTTAGTCGTAAAGACGGCTACGATGCAGCAGCGCTTGCCCCCAATCTGTTTATTGCCATTCCAATCAACGAGAAACTGGTGATGGGTTTTGGTGCATCCGCCTCTCATGGCTTGGTGATTCACTACGATGAAAACTTTCCGGGACGCAATCAGGGTCGTGACATCGATTTCAAAGTGACACGTTTAAATCTGGGTTTTGGTTACAAATTAAGCCCTACTTTGTCCTGGGGCTTGAACGGATCGTATGAGCGTTACTTTCAGTCTATCAAGTTGAAACTGAATTACCGTGAAGCTGTGGAAGCGCTAGGGGGACCAGCTGCAGTCGCTTTGCTAGAAAGTCCAGTGGGCGCACTTGCCGGAGCCCCACCCATTCCAGGTGAAAGCAATGCGGGTTTGCGCATGTTTGGGTGGGCTTTCAATGCACAGCTGGGTGGCCTGTGGGAGCCTACAGAAAACACTCGAGTGGGTATTTCATATCGACCAAAAACCGAATTCACGGGTAACCGTGGCAAATTCAAGCTCGACGATTCGCCAGAACAAGCTGCGTTTCGCGCTTTCCTGAATAGCGACAGCTTCATCAATAATCTTGCATTTAGCGCCTTGGGCGTGAATGGTCCTCAAGCCGCCGGGGATTTGGCACCAGAGCAAATTATCAAACAGGAAATTTCTCTGCCCGATGAGTTGCGACTCTCCGTGTTTCACCATGCCACACCCAAACTGGATTTGATGGCCACCTACACGCGCCAGGATTTCTCGGTGACCACCTTGAACTTCGTGCGCGAAAGCAATGGTAGAACCCTTGAAAACATTCCACAAAATTTTGTCGCGGCAGAGTCTTACAGGGTTGGCTTGAATTACAAGTTGTACAAAAGGCTGACCTTGCGGGCGGGCTATGCAATTGAAAACAGCGTTATTGATGATGCCACCCGAATCACGATTTTGCCGGACAGCGATCGGCAGTATTTCGCTTTTGGTGGCCAGTTCGATTTAAGCCGTGACACCAGCATTCACTTTGCATACCAAAAATTGGACACAGATCCCGCGCCAGTTGGCAACAACACCGGAATAACACCAGCCGAAGTGCGAGGTGGCGACTTTCAGGGCAACGTGCAACTGGACACTCACTTTTTTGGTATTGGTTTCACCGAGCGGTTTTAATTACGACTGCACTCCCAGCGCACGGAACAAACCAGCAATCAAAGTTGCATAATTGGTTTGTTCCGTGGCCAAAGCCTGTTCAGCATTTGCGTAAACACGCTGCGCATCGACTACATCCAGAAAGCTCACCAAGCCAAGTTGATAAAGGGCATCCGCCTGCTCAAAACTCCGTTTACTCGAGACAACAGCTTTGCCCAGCGCGGTTTGCCGTGAAGACGAAGACTCAATTGCAGTCAGTGAATTTTCAACCTCTTGGGTAACTACCCTCAGTACCTGCTCATACTCAGCCAAGGCACCCTCAGCACGAGCCACGGCTGCGTTCAATCGAGCATCTCGTGCCCCACCGTCGTACACAACCTGGTTTAACAAGGCCGCGAGGGACCCTATTAAAATGCTGGTTGCCGGGTTTGAATTGATCGCAGTGCTGCCAATTTGTATGTTGGCCATTAATTCAATACTGGTGTAAAAATCAGCTTGCGCCACGCCTACATCAGCGGCGGCTTGGGCAAATCGGGCCTGCACCAATTGAACATCCGGGCGTGCTTGAATCACCTGAAAAGGCACGCTCACGGGAATGCCCAGACCATACTCCGGTAAATCGCCTTCGGGCTTGAGCAGTTGCTCGTAAGCCCCGGGAAACTGACCGCTTAAAGTGGCCAAACGGTGACGAGAATCTTGTAAAGCCTGCTGCAAGGGAGCAATACTCGCTCGCAGGTTCTCCACGGATGTTTCTGCCCGTCGAACGTCCAGCTCGGGCGACAAACCACTTTCAAAACGAGCCTGAACAATCGCAAGCGTTTTTTCTTGCAATTCAACGGATTCTCTGAGCATTGCCAATTGTTTTTGATTACCACGCAAACTCAAATATTCTTGGGCAACCGCCGTACTGGTTTCAATAATTTGTGCCCGCAAACCGGCCTGCTCTGCCATTAAATTGGCAGCCGCCGCACGAACTTCATTCTCCACCCGGCCAGCCAAATCAATGGGCAAAGTAAACCCCAAACCCAACAAGGCGCTGCGCTCATCCCGCGCATTGTTACTGCCAGTACTGCTGGAAGTATTGTTGTCTCGATCTGATTTTTGGCCACTGACTTCAGCATCCAGTTCAACCAATAAAGAGTCCCCAGCCTCACTCAGCTCAAGAAGCGCACGGGCCTCTTTCACCCGCGCAGCAGCGGCAGCAATTTGAAAATTGTTTTGTATGCTTGTGCTTACCAATTCATTCAGAACTGGATCATTAAACCCCTCCCACCAACGTACTCCCGCCACTCCAGCGTCTTTCACACTGCTCAGATTCTGAAGAATATCTTGAGCAACAAATTGTTCAGGCGGTTTCGTTTCAGTCGAGGGAAGCTTTGGCGTAGTAACCGCGCAGGCGGATAAAAATACGAAAGGTAAAACAACACCGATTATCTGGGTGGCGAGCCTCATGCTTTGACCTCCACCTTTTTCGCATTTGCCTCGTAGTCTTCAATTTCTTTGTCCAACAACTCTGCTGCATGCGCCCTCGGCCGCATGAATGGCGCAATAAAACTGTAGCCCATGGGTGCTAGGTACAAGGTAAACAACGTGGACAATCCCAAGCCGCCCAAAACAACCCAGGCAATCGCCTCGCGTGCCTCTGCACCGGGCCCTGAAGTCAGCACCAATGGAAGAACCCCCAACAAGGTAGAGAGCACAGTCATCGCAATTGGACGAAGTCGCATCCGTGCGCCCTCCCGAATCGCAGATTCGATGCTGTGCCCTTCATCACGCAGTTGATCCATCAGTTCAACCAGCAGAATCGCATTTTTGGTCATCAGGCCAATCAACAACACCAAACCAATTTGACTGAATAAATTCAGCGACTGGTTGGTAATTAAAAGAGCAAACACTGCTGCTGCTAACCCAAACGGCACAGTAAACATCACCACCAAAGCACTACCAACACTTTCAAATTGAGCGGCCAACACCAAGAACACCACAATCAGTGCGACTGCGAAGGTGATCAGCATTTCATTGGAGGTTTCTTCGAGGGTGGCGGCTTCGCCCAAAAAGATCAAAGTGGCCGAAGAAGGCAAAGTACCGTCTGCAACCGCACGTATTTGCTGCATGGTGGTGCCCAGGTCGGTACCCGGCGGTATACCAATGTTCAGTTCGACTGCCCTGCGCTGCGCATGGCGGTCAAGTTCTGCGGCCACACCACGTTCTTGCACCTTGATCATCGAGGCCAAAGGCACAAGCTGCCCGGTGTCACTGCTTGTGTAAATGTTCAACAAGTCAAACGGTGAATTCAAGCTACCATTGCTTGAACCAAGCATGACGGGAACCGCTTGGTCTCCAACACTCAAATCAAGCAATTGGTATTCATCAGCCATGATCTGCAAAGTTTGAGTGACCCGGCTCACCGGCACCTGCAAATCACTGGCCTTCTCGCGATCGATTTCAAAGCCAAGTTCAGGCTGGGAGGTGTCATATTGAACACGCACATCTTGAACAACATCAATTTGCTTGATCAAGGCATCAGCCAGTAAATCAGCATTGTTGGCCAGTACATCGTAATCATCGCCCAACAAGGCAATTTGCAAACCGCCACCCCCACCTCGAATGTTCAAGCTGCTTTCATTTTGAAAGCGCACTTGCGCGCCGGGAATACTTGAAAGTTCCTTGCTCAACTTAGCTGCAAGTTCCTGTTGAGTGGTGTCACGCTCCCCCCAGTCTGCCAAATTGGCTTGTATGGCAACTCGGTTCTTGTCGTACCGCCCCACGATGGTGAACATATCGGTGATCAACCCTTGCGCTTGATAGGGCCTCATGATGTTCTCTGCGATCTGCCCTTGTCTGCCACTGTATTCGAGTGAAGCACCGTCCGGGCCTGTGAAATCCACCACCAAACGCCCCCTGTCTTCGGGGGGTACCAGTTCTTGATTCAACAAGGTAAATGTGAGGCCACCAGCAAGGGCAATACCCAAAAACACAAACAGAAACACCAAACGATGCTTCAGAAACCCATCCAGAGTACGAAAATAAGCGTTCGCAATTCGATCACCAAAATGTTGTAGTGAGCCCATGAATCGAGCAGTTTGACCCGCAGCAGGTGCATCGTCTTTCAACAGTTTTGCAGCCAGCATGGGGCACAAGCTCAAGGCAACAAAAGTACTGATAATCACGGACATGGACAGAACCATGCCGAACTCCCTGAACAGGCGCCCTGTTTCACCCGGCAAGAAAGCGATGGGCAAAAACACCGCCACCAGAGAGGCAGTGGTGGCGATTACGGCAAAGAAAACCTGTTGCGTACCCAACACGGAAGCCACGGTGATACTTTCACCCAGCTTTTTGCGACGCTGAATGTTTTCAAGCACCACAATGGCGTCGTCGACAATCAAACCTGTGGCCAATACCAAGGCAAGCAAGGTCAGCATGTTGACCGAGAAGCCGGCCAACCAAATTGCGGCCAGAGTGCCGACCAGTGACACCGGCATGGTTACCGCAGGAATTAGCACTGCCTTCCACTGCCCCAAAAACAAGGCAATCACGACAAGCACCACCACCACTGCAAACACCAATGACATCAATACTTCTTGCAAGGCACCTTTGATAAATACCGAGTCGTCGGAAATCATAATAACTTGAAGGTCTTTGGACTGCGCATTGATTTCTGTCATGCGTTTTTTGACATCGCTGGCAATGGCGATGGTATTGCCACCCGCCTGGCGTAACACGCCCATACCCACCACGGCCCTGCCGTTCAGCAAAGAATACGATTCAGCTGACATGGGGCCATAGTAGACCTCCGCCACATCGCGAACCCGCACGCCATTTTTGATCAATATGGAATTAATCGCTTCAGTATCGATGGTGGAGGCGTTTGCACGCACCAATAGTTCCTGCTTGCCGGAAAGATAGCTTCCTGCAGGTACATCAAGATTCATGGTTTCAAGGCTGGCCAGCACGTCAGTGGCCACCATGCCATAGCGGGCCAGTTTTGCGGGGTCCAGAAGCACACGTAACACGCGTGGTTGGCTACCATTCAATGGCACATCAGCCACACCGTCGATTGAAACAAAAGCTGGCACCAAATCGCGCTCAACTCGTTCGGCGAGGTCTTGCATCGCCAGGGTATTACTGTATACGGCAAGCTGAACCACAGGCCTTGCGTCGTCGTCGGCTTTGATCACCAAAAGTTGATCCAGGTTTTCTGGCAATTGGTTGGTAATTCGGCTGACAGCCTCCCGGACATCATTCGCAGCCACGTTGACATCAACATCGGGTGAAAACTCCATGCGTACACGCATATTGTTTTCTTCACTTGAACTTTGAATGCGCAACACCCCAGAAACCCGGGCCACCGCGCCCTCAACCTTGGAGGTCACTTCAGCATCCATTGTGGTGGGGGAAGCCCCCTGGTAAACCGCCCTAACAACCACCACAGGCCTGTCAATGTCGGGCAACTCACGCACCTCGACTCCAAACATACTGACAATACCAGCCAGCATGATCAGCAAATTCAGCACCACAATCAACACGGGTCTTTTCAGACCCAGTGCGGTCAACCCGTCGGTGGCGCGACTCATTGCAAGGGGTCCTCGACTTGCTCGACGACTACGCCTTCTGCAAGCCGCAAACCGCCCTCGACCACCACAATTTCACCCTCCTTGATATTGCCATCAAGAAACACTCGACCTTGCCGGCGGTCCGCCACACGCACGTTTTCACGATCCGCTTTTCCGTCACGTATCATCCAGACATAAGAGCCCTCCCGATCCCATTGCAAAGCAATTTCGGGGACGGAGGCAAGCATTTGACCTTTCACTGCCATTTGCACTGAAAACGACATGCCAGGCCTTAGCACATCGTCAGGATTGCGGATATTTGCCCGAACCCGCAGTGACCTTTTTTCCGCATCCAGGCGACTGTCCAAAGCGACCACGCGTGCCTTGAATTCCTGTCCCGGTACTGAGGGTGTGCTGGCAATTACCTCAATCTGATCCAGATTGTTGGCGTTCAATTGTCCGACCAATGCCTCCGGCACATCAAAATCGACGTAGATGATTTCGCGGGAATCAACTCCCGTAATTAATACGCCCGGACCGATACGCTGACCAGGATCAATGTCGGTAATTCCGACAACACCCGAAAAAGGAGCTCGAACTTGATGATTGGCAATGGCAAGCTTTGCCTGGTCAACAGCCACTTGGGCAGCCTCATAATCGGCTTGGGCCGAATCGACCTGGGTTTGTGGTACAGCACCCTTGCCTACCGCTTGTTTGTATCTGTCTAGTAAACTTTTGGTGTTCTTCAGTTGTACTTCAGCAAGCCGAAGCGCGAGCAGTTCTTCTCGATCGTCTTGTTGAACCAGCAGGTCACCCTTGTTGACTTTCTGCTGTGGCTTGAACAAAACCTGAGTAACCTTTTCGTCAACGATTGCAAACACTTCAGCAGATTTGTCAGCCCAGCCGGTTGCAATTGCACCAAACGTACTTGCGGTTGACTCAAGCTTCACTACCTCGACCAACACCTTGGGTGCGGCGCCTTTGCTGCCCTGATTGGGCGCATTGGTCGACTGATTGCCAAGCAATGTTTGAGAGACCGAGTAAGCGGCTCCTATCAGGAGCACGAGAACGAGAAAATAAACCAGACGTTTAATCAAGCCAGAGGCTCCACTGCAAATGCGACGAGAAAGGTTATCACGTATGAAAGTACCCTCAACCAGACCAAAGTGCAGTGAATAAGTTCGGATCTACCCCAGTTGTTGGGGTAAACGATAGGGAACTGGGGGGCAATGAAGAACAGTTACAGGACGCTTGGAGGGTCAGCGTTTTTGTCGACTCATTCGCAGAATTACTCGTCGAGTTCCTCATCGTCATCGCTGACCGCATCAATTCCAGCTTCAACAACCGCGCCTGTGACCTTAATACCCGTTGACACCACAGCGCCAGTGATTGAAATGGCAGCGCCCACTGTGGCGCTTGCAACTGCGCAACCTTGAATAAATGGCAAGGCAATTACAGCCAGCGAGAAAAAAACTGCTTTGTTCAAGTTCGGACCCATGGTCACCTCGCAGCCGTAAATAAAAAAACGCTTCCAACCCTGTGGGTTAGAAGCGTTTTCTGCCAAATTTGGCATCCCCAACCGGATTCGAACCGGTGTTACCGCCGTGAAAGGGCGGT
>NZ_DFOZ01000030.1:0-110727 GCF_002377005.1 Limnobacter sp. UBA3528
CAATTTTAGATGCAACTCAACAAACTGCCCTCTCCTGCATTAAAGAAAAGAGAAAAGAACTCTTTTAGGAATTCATCGTAGATTTCCGTCTTTTTGTCTCTATATAAGGCATCTAATTCTTTTTTGCGCTCATAGTAGCGCCCAATCATCACTGTGAGGGTGGCAACGAGGATCGTTGCTGACGCAGCAATGAGCGGGGCAGCCAATTCTTTAGGGATACTTGCTAAGTAGCTGAAGAAGGTACTGATGCTCCACGCCAAGATTGCGATTAATCCTGCAAGTAAGGAAAGACCAATAAGGCCGAGTGCAAATTTCTTTAGACGGTGCATACGAATAGGCATAAATTGATTTATCGAACAATAGCGGCGATATCCATTTATCCGCACATCGTACATGATTTCTTTAAATTAACTATTTCAGATATTTATAAAGCATCGCATGAACAGTACGAAAAATAAACCTTGGTTATTCGCCACCAAACGGCGAGTAAGGGACTAGATTCGGAAGATCAGCGCGATCTCGACTACCACATAAGTTTCAAAGACCGCTTTCACCGATAACTCAGACCGTTCAACGGTCAGTCCTAAAGACCGCTTCGGCCGAAAAGCTGTCACCCTTTTCAATCCACTTTGCTTCCTAACACCGCTCCCAAACCGCCCGAAGGTTATCTTTGCTGCTATTTCTTAAATAGCTTGGCCAATACAACGTAAGTGACTAAACCCAACAAAGCGAAAAACACAGGCAGAACCAAACGCAGCACAGCAATCGGCACCCAGTCCGACAACACCACAGGAATATCGGAGTAGAAAGTCTCCAGCTTCACAGCAAAGATCAAGTAGTCGAACGTGAGCTTGCCAATGATCAAGATAAACAGAAACACGATCGCTTGCTTTAAATGCTGCGCAACTGCACCAGCCAGGAAGGAGGCAGTAATCACCAAGGCCTCCAAAAAGATCAAACTGCGTGAGTCGGTGTTTTGAATCTGCAAGAAATCCAGGCCGTACAGTAGGGCTAACAACAAAAATGCAAGCCCAGCAGCTACTCCTTGATGCTTGCTAAGCGAATATTTAGCGAACATACAAAATACTCTCGGCTTCTTCGAGGATGATCGACTTGATCAATTCGGTGGATTTGCTTCCCATTATTCCCCCACCTATGTCGATGCAGCCTTTAGAGCCACTGCGCCGACCACAGTGAATGAAGAAGTCATCTCGACCAAACATGACGTTGTCTTCTAGGGGATGCAAGGGCACTCGCCAATCTCCCCAATCACCAGTTGAGTTTCTAATCAGGTCCCGGAGCAGGCTCGGGTCGCTTAGTTCAGCAGAGACAACGCGGTAGCGACCTTTCGGAAGCGGCCCTGTTGATTTCTTGCTTTGGCAAATCGTTTGATTGGTGCAGTCATTACGCCCACTGGTGGCATAAGTAGCCAGCTTTTGAGATTTGCCTTTTGCAACAAACATGCCTTGGTTTACATAGAAAACTAAAGTCGCCACTTCACAGCCGCTCACTAAATTTGGAAACCCTGTGAGCCTACTTTTGACTTGAAACTTAATCAAAAAGATACTTGGATCTGTGTTTTTGCGGCTTACATCACCGTATAGAACGGTTTTCAATTATTTGTATAACAACTAATTGCAATTTACCTGAAAATCACATAAATTCAATTTATCTGTATTTCAGGTAACTTGTAATGCCAACACACAATCACGTTCTTTCCACCAGTTCTCAGCTAGGGCAAATTTTGCAAGCCTCTCGCAAGTCAAAGAAGTGGTCACAAGCCCAGTTGGCGAACAAGTTGGGTCTTAGCCAGTCACGTGTATCTCATTTGGAGTTGCATGCCGAAGAACTTAGCTTTGCCCAGTTAATAAAATGGTGTGCAGTTTTGGGTTTAGAGCTTTCGGTTGGGCTGCGTGAAACCCGTCACGAACAAACTTTGACGGATTGGTAATATGGGGCGCAGATCACACAGTCAAAGTTTGTCGATTTGGTCCAATGGCCAGCGTGTTGGGCTTTGGACCATACCTGCACGTGGCGACATGCAGCTTCAGTACGATCCTGACTGGCAAGCTTCAGAACTTGGGCGGCCCCTATCATTGTCTTTACAGTTCAACATTCAAAACTTGCCCATCAAGGGTGACAAAGTTCTGAATTACTTTGACAATCTGCTTCCCGACAGCGAAGCAATTCGCAAGCGGGTTGCGGAACGGTTCAAAACCGGATCTATCGATGCGTTCGATTTGCTTAAAGCGATTGGTCGAGATTGCGTGGGTGCTGTTCAACTATTGGGTGAACATGAGGAACCTGAGCATATCGAGAGTGTGCAAAGCCAAGCGATAAGCAAAAAAGAGATCGAGAGTCTTTTGATTGAAACGGTGTCACCAACTGGTTTCGGTACAAACGTGAACCCCCACACCGATTTACGTATTTCAATTGCCGGGGCTCAAGAGAAAACGGCGTTGCTGCGTTGGAAGGGCAAGTGGTGCATACCGCAAGGTTCAACCCCTACCACTCACATTCTTAAATTACCTTTGGGTTTAATGGGCGGGCAAAAGGCAGATTTCACAACGTCGGTCGACAACGAATGGCTTTGTATGAACTTGCTGAAGGCATATGGTTTGCCCGTGGCGAATGTGGACATCGAAACTTTTGGCACTCAGCGGGTTTTGGTGGTTGAGCGATTTGACAGAAAGATTGCCCCGAATGGTGAGTGGATTATGCGTCTGCCCCAAGAAGACTTTTGCCAGGTAACTGGTATGCCCTCGATTCTTAAATACGAAAGTGATGGTGGTCCAGGTTTACAAACCTTATTTAATACTCTTCAACAGTCAGAGAACTCAGCCACCGATCTTCGGACTCTCATGGCCACTCAAATTCTTTTTTGGCTTCTGCGCGCGCCCGACGGGCATGCCAAGAACTTCAGTGTTCAACTATTGCCGCGGGGGCGGTTTCGATTGGCGCCCTTGTACGACGTGATGTCTGCCTATCCTGTAATGGGGAAAGGCCCCCATCAGTGGTCATCCAAACAGATTAAGTTGTCAATGGCTTTACTTGGCAAAAACAGACACTACAGTATGGATTCAATTGTTCGACGACACTTCAAAAGCACAGCCAAGCACCTTGGCTATGAAGAGTATATTGAGCCACTGATTGAAGACTTGTTGGCGCGCACGCCTGCGGTAATAGAACGTGTTAGCAAAAAACTACCCGATGGGTTCTCCAGCCATGTTGCTGAAACTGTGTTGGGTGGCTTGGAAAAAGCCGCAAAAAAACTTGGATCAATGCAAACATCATGAAAACCCTGCTCATCACTTACCACTCCATCACTGGGGGTTCCAAAGCCATGGCCCAGGCGGTGGCTGAAGGGGCGGGCACTGAGCTCAACACACGCACCTTGCTGTTGCACGCCAGTGATACAAGCGCTGAACATGTTTTGAATGCACACGGTTATGTGTTCATTGCCCCTGAAACCTTGGGCAGCATGGCGGGTTTGATGAAAGACTTTTTCGACCGCACTTACTATGCTGCGCTGGATCAAATCAACGGGCGGCCCTACACCGTGTTGGTGTGCGCCGGCAGCGATGGGCAGGGCGCTGTGAAGCAAATTCAGCGCATTGCCACGGGGTGGCGTTTAACGGAAATGGCGCCGCCACACATTGTGTGTACCCACGCACAAACGCCAGAAAAAATTCTGGCAAGCAAAACAATCAACGAAGCTGATTTACAGCGTTGCCATGAATTGGGTGCCGCGTTTGCGAGTGGCCTGGCCATGGGTTTGTTTTAAGCCACCACCCTAACTTCTCCACTCCGGAAGCCGTATGTTTTTCCACACGGCAAATGCGCGCAAACCCACAGTCACCAGCACGCAACCCAGCATGTTCACATACGCCGGGTTGTCCAGTTCGCGCAGGCCGATGTAGGCCCAGCCGCCGAAAAAAGCGCAAATGGCATAGGGGCGGTGGTCTTTGAAGGCTTGGGGAATTTCATTGCACACAATGTCGCGAAGCACACCACCAAATACGCCTGTAATGACACCCATGAACACGGCCACCAGGCTGGGCATGCCGGCCTGAATGGCCGCGAAAACGCCTGCAGCGGTGAACAGGCCCAGCCCCAAAGTATCGGGCCACAGAATGGCTTTTTCAGTGAACCTGAAATGCCGCTGCCGCATAAACAGCATGGCCACAATGCACAGCACAAACACGGCCCACAGCAGTTCAATGTATTTCACCCAGAAGAAGGGCCGCACATCGAGCAACAGGTCGCGCAGGGTACCGCCACCAAAGGCAGCAAGAAATGCCACCACGCACACACCCACGGCATCCAGCCGCTTGCGTGCACCTTCCAGAATGCCGCTAAGGGCAAAGGCCAGCGTGGCCACAACTTCAATGCCCAGTTGAATGTTCTGGCTGAATTCGCCGGGGTTGAGCGCAGCCATCTTATTGCCCCACCGCTTGCATTGCCGCGCGATCAACGATCACATAATGTTTGCGTACAGGTTCCAGCACTTCGAATACACCGGTGAATTCGGCGGGTATTACCCCCGCATCACCCGGGCCAAACTGCTCGGCCTGCCCTTGGGCATTCGTAATTTGAATGCGCCCTTCCAGCACATGAAAAAACTCGTCTTTGCCCGGTGCAAAAGCGATTCGCCAAGCGCCGGGTTCGCAGGCCCACACGCCTGCACTCACGCCATGGTGTTCATAGTGGTTCCAGGTGCTGCGCAGGGGGTTGCCATTTTCCAGCCGGTCGGGGCGGGGGCGGTCGTGTTCAAGCGGTGTGTTGCACTTGGCAAATACGGTCAGTTTTTGGTTCATGTGGTTTGGATGACAGGTTTTTGCCCATTGTATTACCAGCCGCGCCAAGCGCATAAGCAAACTCGCCTTTTCCACCCGGTGTAGAATCTAGGCACGTTCAGCCCGAGGTTTTATCGTGTCTACCCCTTTCCGTGTGTTGTCCTTCATCCCGCCGATGACGCAGCTCAACACGCCCTATCCCTCAACCGCCTACATCACCGGCTTTCTGCGCAAGCAGGGCATTGATGCGGTGCAGGCTGACATTGCGCTGGGCCTGGTACTCAAGCTGTTTTCACCCGAGGGGCTGGACAGAATTGCAGCAGAAGTTGAGCAGTACGAGGAAGTCACCGAGCGTGTGGCCCTGTTCATGGACCAGTTCAGCCGTTACCGCGCCACCATTGCCCCCACCATTCGATTTTTGCAGGGGGGTGATTCAACCTTGGCGCACCGCATCAACAGCCGCGCTTTTTTGCCGGAAGGCCCGCGGTTTGAATCGCTGGATGTGTATGTGGACGAGGAAGGTGGCGACCCGCTGGCTTGGGCTTTTGGTGCCCTGGGCGCGCAAGACAAAGCCCGCCACCTGGCCACGCTGTACCTGAATGACCTAGCCGATGTCATTGCCGACGCAATTGACGAGCGCTTTGAGTTTGTGCGCTACGCGGAATCGCTGGCCGGCAGCCAGCCCAGTTTCGACCCGCTGGCCACTGCCTTGCAGCAACCCTTCACCTTGATTGATGAAATTTTGGTGGAATTGACCCTGGAAGAATTCAAGCGCCAACAGCCTCAGCTGGTGTTGTTGTCTGTGCCGTTTCCCGGTGCGGTGTATGCCGCGCTTCGCATGGCGCAAGCCATGAAGGCCGAAAACCCGGCTATCAAAATTGGTTTGGGCGGTGGGTATGTGAACACTGAATTGCGCGAACTCGCCGAGCCCCGATTGTTCGACTTTGTTGATTTTGTTACGCTCGATTCTGGCGAGCGCCCCCTGCTGTGTTTGATTGAACACCTGCAAGGCAAGCGCGGCCCGCAGCGGCTGGTGCGTACTTTCACGCGCAATGCCGAGGGCAAAGTGCAGTACACCAATTGGGCCGAACCCGATGTGCCGTTTGGTGACGTGGGCACCCCCACTTGGGACGGCCTGCCCCTGCACAATTACCTTAGCCTGCTCGACATGCTGAACCCTATGCACCGGCTGTGGAGCGACGGGCGCTGGAACAAGCTGACTGTGGCCCATGGTTGTTATTGGAAAAAATGCAGTTTCTGCGATGTGTCGCTTGACTACATTTCCCGCTATGAAAACGCCACGGCCACCGAGCTGGTAAACCGAATTGAACAAATTGTGGCGGAAACCGGGCAAACCGGTTTTCATTTTGTGGATGAAGCCGCGCCCCCCAAAGCCTTGAAGGCCTTGGCGCAAGAATTGATTGCACGCAATGTGTCCATTTCCTGGTGGGGCAATATTCGGTTTGAAAAATCCTTCACACCCGAGCTGTGCCAGTTGCTGGCCGACAGTGGTTGCATTGCAGTCAGTGGTGGGCTGGAGGTGGCATCTGACCGCTTGTTGAACTTGATGAAGAAGGGTGTTTCGGTTGAACAAGTGGCGCGGGTAACCAAAGGCTTCACCGACGCCGGTGTGTTGGTGCATGCCTACCTGATGTATGGCTTCCCGACCCAAACCGTGCAAGACACCGTGGATGCGCTGGAATATGTGCGCCAGCTGTTTGCAGAAGGCTGTATTCAATCGGGGTATTTTCACCGCTTTGCCTGCACGGTGCATTCGCCTGTGGGCAAAAACCCGGAAGAATACGGCATTCAATTGAAGCCGCTGCCCCAGGGCACTTTTGCGAAAAACGACATTGGTTTTATCGACCCCACCGGGGTTGACCACGCCGCACTGGGCGAAGGCCTGAACCGCGCGCTGTACAACTACATGCACGGCATTGGACTGGACCAGAACGTGCGCAGCTGGTTTGATCAAAAAGTACCCCGCGCCACGGTGCAAAAAAACTTCGTTGAGCAGGCCTTGTATGGCAAACCAGTGAAAACAGCTTAATATTGACAGTGTGTAAACTTCAAAGGTGGCACCATGAGTTTAAAAACCCTGTTGATGCCCATGATCACCCAACACCGCTTTGCGCGCAGCACCTTGCTGGCCCAACGCGCCAAAGCCGAGAAGGCACGGTTGGCCTCGGGCCGCCCCCACCAGGTTTACTACTTTCACCAGGTTGACGACCCCTACAGCCATTTGCTGGCCCAGGCTTTGCCACGTTTTCTGGCGCGTTACCAGGTTGAACTGAAGCCCTATGTGGTCAGCCCGCCGCCCGATTCAGCCGCGCCTGAACGCGAAAAACTGGTGGCCTACAGCCGCGTGGATGCGGCTTTGCTGGCGCAGCGTCATGGTTTGAGTTTTGTGGATTGTGGCCAGCAGCCTGCCGCACCGCGTGTACTTCAAGCCACGCAAAGCTTGGTGGCCGCCATTCAAGCGGGTCAGTTTGTTGAGCAGGCCGCCTCGGTGGGCCAATGGTTGTGGGGCAGCGATGAACCCCAGCTTACGTCCGGGCAAATGGACGTACAAACCCACATTGCACAAGCCGACGCTTTGCGAGAAAAGCTTGGGCACTACCTGGGCGGCATGTTGTATTACGAGGGCGAATGGTATTGGGGTATTGACCGCCTGTACCACCTGGAGCAGCGTTTGCAGGCACTGGGTGCGCAAACCAATGGGGCCATTGCCCTGCTGTTTCCCGCAGACGACGGCCTTGAGCACGCCAAGCCGCTGAACAACCCGCCCGACATTGATTTTTTCTTCTCGTTTCGCAGCCCTTACTCCGCCATTGTGGCCCCTCGCATTTTCGAGTTGGGTCGGCGGACTGGCGCAAAAGTCAATTTGCGTTTTGTGTTGCCCATGGTGATGCGCGGCCTGCCCGTGCCCAAAGTGAAACGGGAATACATTGTGTACGACACAGCGCGAGAGGCGCATGTGCGTGGTATTCCATTTGGTCGCTTGAATGACCCCGTGGGCAAACCCACCGAGCGGGGTTTGGCCCTAATCCCGTTCGCCGAACAGCACAGCAAAGGGCAGGAATTTGTGCTTTCTTATATGCAAGGTGTTTGGGCTGAAGGCATTGATGCGGGCAGCGACAAAGGCCTGAGAAAAATTGTAGAACGCGCTGGCTTGCGCTGGGAAGGCGCACAGGTGGCTTTGCAGCACGAGGCCTGGCGCGAGCGGGCTACAGCCAATCGGGAGGAGTTGTTTGCCGCCGGGCTTTGGGGCGTGCCTTCATTCAAAGTGGGCAACACGGTGGTTTGGGGGCAAGACCGGTTGTGGGCCTTGACCTTGCCACTGTGTCAGGGTTTCTAATACAGTTATCAAGTACTCAATCCAGGACACATCATGCCCGGTTGCAACCATTGCCCATCCGATCAAGCGGCCAAGTCCGCAGCAAACAACCCTGGCTTTCGCAAGGTGCTGTGGATCGCGCTGATTGCGAACGCCGCGATGTTTTTTATTGAAGTGGGTGCCAGTTGGTCGGGTGGTTCGGTGTCGCTACTTGCCGATTCACTCGATTTTGGTGGCGATGCGGCCAACTATGCCTTGTCCCTGTTTGTGTTGGGCATGGCGCTTCAAACCCGGGCCAAGGCAGCCTTGCTCAAGGGTGTGTCCATGGGTTTGTATGGCGTGGGTGTGTTGGGTTTCGCGGGCTATGCAGCCCTGCATGGCGAGGTTCCCTCTTACGCAACCATGGGTGTGGTGGGTGTGATGGCCTTGAGTGTGAACGTGGGTGTGGCTGCCATTCAGTACCGCTACCGCAATGGCGATTCCAATATGCGTTCGGTTTGGTTGTGCAGCCGCAACGATGCAATCGGTAACCTGGCTGTGTTGGGCGCTGCATTGTTGGTGGGTGTTACTCAAACCGCCTGGCCCGATCTTGCGGTGGCTGCGCTCATGGCCACACTCGGTTTAACGGCCTCGTTCAGCGTGATCAAACAGGCGCGGGCTGAGTTGCGGGGTGAAGCCACTGCGGGTGCTGCACATTCGCATGGTCATTCTCACTGATTCAATTCAAGGTCAGGCTCGAGCGTACTTCTTGCGATATTGAACCGGTGAAAGCCCGGTGGCTTGTTTGAATTGTCGCCTTAAATTCGATTCGTCGCTGTAGCCCAGTTCTTCGCTAATGGTGTTGACTGGAAGGCTTGACCAAATCAGTTGTTCGCTCACTTGGTGAAGTTTCAGCTGCCGGGCATAACTGGCCACGGGTATTTCAGTCAAAGCGCTCACCTTTCGGGCCAAAGTGCGTTCGCTCAAATTTAGTTTTCCCGCCAGTGTTTGCACGGTGATCTGTTCTGCAGGCATTTGCGCCACGATCGCTGCCAGTTTTCTGAGCAAAGGGTCAGCCTGCTCCATAAAGGCAAACGATCTGAAAGCAGGGTGCTGCTGCACTGGCCTGGGTAGCACCATCAGTTTGATGAACTCCTGAAACGCGGGTTTACTCAGCGACTTTTCGATCAATTGCTGCGCAAGAAGCAGGTAACCGTGAACACCTGCAGCCGTGGCGGTTTTTGGGGTTACCACGCAATCGCTGTCAATCAGCCAATTCACGTTGGGGTAGTTTTTTTGCATGGCATTGGCCAGCCACCAAGTGACTGTGGCGCGTTGGCGGCGAAGCCGGCCGCTTTCGGCCAGGAAGCACACACCTGTGCAGTAGCTCCACACTTTGGTGTGATCGGGCAGTTGTCGAATTTGCTCAATCAGCTTGGCGTGTTGGGCAAGCAGCTCCGGCAACTGGCTGGGCGATTCAGTCCACATGCCGGGCACCAGCAGCACATCCAGTGGCGTGTCTTGAAGCAGTGAGTTGGCAGTCAGCACCATTTGATTGGCGCATTGCACAGGTTTCAGGCCGGTACCCACCAAGCAGGTTTCAAACAGCAGTTTGCCCGACAGTCGGTTGCTGGCTTGTAGCAGGTCATTGAATGCCATCAAGCCCGCAGGCATGCATTGGTCGTACAGCAAAAGTCCAATTTTCATAAGTTTTCCGGGTGTGGCAGAAAATGACTGAAAGTTGTCATTCTATGCCATAACTGGAGAATGTGTTTTTTTGCCATGATTCAGCATCCCATACCGGAGAAGAGTCATGAAAATTCAGCAACTGCGCAATGCCACCTTTATTCTGGAATTCGGAGAATACCGGGTGTTGGTTGATCCCATGTTGTCTCCGAAGAACGCACTGCCGCCGCTCAAACTTTCTGGCGGCATGTTGCGAAACCCCACGGTGGATTTGCCACCCCAAGCCGACTTGGCCCTTCTGGGAGTGACCCATTGCTTGATTACCCATTGCCAGAAAGGCCACTTTGATCACCTGGACCGTTTTGGCAAAGCATGGCTTCGAGAGCGTCAAATACCTGTGATTTGTACCGCACACGATGCGCCACATTTGGTTGGCAAGGGTTTGAATGTACAGTCCTTGCCGCCCGATGCAGGCAGCAAGAAGGCCCCTTTTCTGGGCGGTTTGATCAGCACTGTGCCGTGTGTGCATGGGCGGGGTTTTGTGGGTTCATTGATGGAACACGGGGTGGGTTACTTCATTCAGCTTCCGGGTGAGCCCTCGCTTTACCTGAGTGGGGACACCATTTTCACACCCCGCATTCAAGAGTTCTTGTGGACCCGAAAGCCGGAAGTTAGTGTGGTGCCTGCCGGAGGGGCGCAATTTGATGTGGGCGGTGAAATTATTATGGGTGTCAGTGATGTGCTTGAGTTCACGCGGGCTGCCAGCGGCACGGTAATTGCCAACCACCTCGAGGCGATCAGCCACTGCCCGGTGACTCGGGATCAATTGCTGATTGCTGCACAGCATGCAGGGCTCAGCGATCGATTGATCGTGCCGTTGGATGGTGAAACGGTTGACCTTGTTGCCCATCAAGAAATTTTACGGTATCAATAACCTTTGAACGCCTCAAGCTTGAATGCCATGAAAATCAGTGATGTTGCCAAACGACTCGGATTAAATCCAAAGACCATTCGATTTTATGAAGAACAGGGTTTAATTGCCCCCAAGCGCGCCGATTCGCAATCGTGGTTTCCAACTGGCAAAAATCGTGTATTCGGGCAAGAAGACCTCTCCAGACTTGATTTTGTCAAGAAGGCCCGGGAATTGGATTTCTCGATCAAGGAAATACAATCTGTGCTTGATTTTTACGATCAAGGTCCCGCTTGCGGATGTGGTTCAAGAACTCGGGTCGACGAGTTGATCGAGCGAAAACTAGTTGAAGTCAGGCATTTGAAGCAAAGCCTGGTGGAATTGGAAAAAAAATTACTCGATATTCAGGCGAACAATGCCAGGATTGCATCCACGCTGGTGGACGAACCCCAAGAACCTGAGGGCGAGTTTTTGATTGCAGATTATATTTTGCCCGCATCAAATAAAAATAACGACAAGGCTTGACCTTCCAGTTGCTGGAACATGCACCATGAAATACGGGAATGTTCCCATTTGTTGTTAAAGGAGTTTTTTATGAAAGTTAAATTATTTGCTGCTGCCGTTGGCGTGTTTGGCCTTGTGGGTGTTGCGATGGCTGTATGCCCGCTTTGCGCATAAAACGGTAAAAGTGCCGGGTCATTTCAGGCCCGGTTTTTTCGTGTATTCATTGAGTGGAGCTGAATGCTCTAGCAACATGAGTTGCCTTGCTGGATGGGTGGGCATTTCACCGACCCATATGAGCAAAAAACACAGCAATCGCCCGGTTTGGGCTTGAGCAAAATATTGCAGTGCCCACACTGGAAAAAAAACTGGCATGCGTTGGTGGGCATGATGCACGAGGTGTTTGCATCGCAGTTTGGGCAGATCAGAATCGACTCAAGTACAACGTCAGTCATTGTATTTCTCCTGTTCTTACATGAACCATGGCGAGGCCAGCGTGAGCAAAGAAAGCACTGCGATTACCCAGAAAACCATTTTCTGGCCACGGCTGCAGCTTTCGCAATCCGCTTTGCGCCAGAACATTTTGTAATAAGACAACGCCAACAAACCGAGCGTGATGGCGATAAAAACAGGTCGATAGGGCTCCAAGGTGGTGACCATTCCCAGCGACGAACTGCCACCTACGCCTGCGGCCAGTAGTAAAAAAGGGCCAAGGCAGCAAATGGATGCGCCGAATGCCGCCAGCGCGCTAGCGATCAGGGTACCGGTATTTTCAAGTGGTTTCATGTATTGATTTCTCTGCTTACAGGGCGGAGATGCTATTGTGAAAGCCGTACCCAAGTACGGAGTCAATAGGCATGATTCAGAAACACACATTGAGCATTGGCGGGTTGGCCCAGGCAGCAGGCGTGAATGTTGAAACAGTTCGCTACTACCAACGCGTGGGCATGTTGTCACAGCCCGCCAAACCCTTGCAGGGTGCCCGCAAATATGGTCCCGGAGACATCAAGCAGATCCGTTTTATCAAACGCGCACAGGCCTTGGGTTTTACCTTGTCCGAGGTGGGTGAACTTCTGGCGCTAGGCAAAGTAAGTTCCTGCCGTGAAACGCAGGCTTTGGCTGAAATCAAGCTGGAGTCGATTGGTGCACGAATCAACGACCTGATAAAAATGCAAGAAACCTTGCTGCAGCTTGTGGCGCGGTGCAATGCCATGTGCCAATCGACCGGTTGCCCCATCATTGATGCATTGGTGGGTGATGAATAGCTTTACCTGGCCACTCCGCCAGTTTTGTCATTGTCGGTGGGCGTAATGAAGCAGGTACGTGCCGAAATCAATTTAGCCGTTTTCGGCGCGCCCAGCTGATTGAAACTGTATTCCTTTCTGAATGCTTGTCCAGTGGCTGGGGTATTGACCGGTCTGTTGTAAAAATGCCCTCGAAAAGGAGGACTGCGAAGCATAGCCGCAATGTTGAGCAATAAGCTCCAGTGGTTTGCCTTCAAGCAGCCATGTTTTCGCCAGATTGATGCGCTCACGGCGAACAAACAGGCCCGGCGCTTCGCCCACGCTCGCAACAAATTGCTGCGTGAATCGGGTTTTTGACATGGCGACCGAGTGCGCCATATTCTCCACCTTCCATTGGCCTCCTGGATTCTGAAGAATGTTTGCAAGCAAGGGGCCAATAATAGGGTGTGCAAGCCCACTCAGCACGCCTTTTTCAACACGGCCATGTTCAACCAAATAGGCAATGACCTGAAGTAAAACCACTTCGCACAACTTGTTGTCAATTTGCCCTCGAACCAGTTGCGATAGCTGCGAGGTCTCCTCCAGCACATTCATGGTGTTACGCACGAGTGGTAGTTCACTTAGGGGAATCAGCACGATGTCAGGCAAACCCGCTGTGATCATGTTGTTCATGCCGCTGGCGTAGGTGATGTCTGCGCACATGACCTGTGCCTCCTCGCCGGGTGGAATGTTTAAATGATGTGGCGCGAAGGCCTTGAAAAGAATCAGTGAGGGCTCTCGATGGCGTGTGCAGCGCCCATGGCGGTCCACCAAATCAAACTGACCCTGCATGACAACATGCAAATGCCCGCTGTCATTGTTTTCAACAAACGGGTGTTGGCCACACAGGCCACCACTGTAAAACACGCTGGCTTTCAAGCCGACTTGCTGAATCAGGTGATAAAAAGGCGATTGGCTCATGGAACGAACAAATTGGTATGAAAATAGACGAATTGATATCTAATGTAGCTGATGACTGCGCATTATGTTGGGTCAGTTTCACCAATCAGGAGATCAACATGGCAAACCATTTCGTGAATTCCAGCTTGAAGCCTGTCACCGCTGAATCGGGTGATGCCGATCAACAAGAGGTGTTGAGCCTTGCGCTGAAGCAGGTTGGCTTCATTCCCAATATGTATGCAAACATGGTGAACCTCGCCCCAGTGCTGTCCACCTATCTTCATGGTTACGACGAGTTTCGCAACAAAAGCGGCTTTGGCCCCGTTGAACAAGAGGTTGTGTTCTTGGCATTGAGCCTGAGCAATGGTTGCAAGTACTGTGGTGCGGCGCACAGCATGCTGGCCGACAAAATGTCGGGTGTACCTGCCAACGTACTTGCGGCCATTCGGGAAGGCAAACCGATTCCTGACACCAGGCTGCAAACGCTTTATGATTTCACTGTCGAACTGGTCAATGAAAAAGGCAAGGTCAGTCCTGCAACTGGCGAGAAATTCAAGGCGGCTGGTTTCACTGACAAACATGTCATGGGCGTGATTCTAGCCGCGTCGGTTAAAACCCTGTCAAACTTTTCGAACCACTTTTTTGAAACCGAGCTCGATGAAAAATTCGCTGCTTACAAACTGGATTAATGATTGATTCGATGTCGACTCGCCATCACGTGTATTTGCTGTGCGCACAATGGTGCGGTGTTTGCCGCACATTTGAAATGCCATTCAATGAAGCCATCCAAAGGCTGAGCTTCGTTCAGGCGCAATGGGTCGACATCGAAGACTTTCCGGAATGGGAAGACAAGGTCGACATCGAATCATTTCCAACGCTGCATGTAGAAACCACCGACGGTCGGGTGGTGTTCTCTGGCAGCATTGAACCTGATGCAGAGCAGCTGGTTCGATTAATAACTCGTTTATAAAGTGCAACCAATGCCTTGGGGCATCACTTTACCGCAAACCGAACACTGACTTTCATCTCGCCCAGTGTAAGCGAGGCAATTGCTTTGGCACCTTTGCCCAGTGATACCTTGCCTGCACTGGTCAGCCGGTTTTCACCAGCCGGCTGCAGGTCGGCCTCTGTTTTTTCGCTGCCGTTCAGTACGGTCAACTTGCCGCTGGCTTTGGCAGTATCCACGGGTTGGTCGTGGTCCAGAATGTAAATGACCGCATTTCCATTCTGGTTCACCAGTTCAAAATTCAAGTCTTTGGCCTCCGAAACTACGCCGCCGTGGCGCGGTTTTTCTTCATGACTCAACACCGGTTGCACAAGTGCAAAGGTGAGCACCAAGGCCAATCCATTCAATCGTTTTTTCATGGTTTACTCCTGCAAAAAATTAATACGCTTCCTGATCTTGTTCGGTCAGAATTTTTTCTAGTGGTTGTTTGCCCACCAGCCAGAACATCAAAGGGGTCAGCAAAGTGTCCAGAATGGTGGAACTGACCAAACCACCAAAAATAACCACAGCCACTGGGTGCAAAATTTCTTTGCCCGGTGCGTCGGCTGAGAGCAGCAAAGGGGTAAGCGCCAAAGCGGCGGTCAGGGCGGTCATCAACACTGGGGTGAGCCTTTCCAGCGACCCACGCACAATCATTGGAATGCCAAAGGTTTCACCTTCGAATTTGCACAGGTTGATGTAGTGGCTAACTTTCAAAATGCCGTTGCGCGTGGCGATGCCCGCCAAGGTAATGAAACCCACCATGGAGGCCACTGAAAGCGACACCCCCGCAATCCACATGGCAGCCACACTGCCAATGAGCGCGAATGGAATGTTGCCCATGATCACCAAGGCCAATGTGGTGGATTGGTATCGGGTGTACAGCACCAGAAAAATGAAAGCCAGGGACAAAAGCGACAACACGGCAATCAATCGTGTGGCTTGCTCTTGAGCCTGGAATTGGCCTTCAATGCTGACGAAGTAACCACCGGGCAATGCCGTGTTGGCCACCGAATTTCGCACTTGTTCGATGATCGCCGACATGTCGCTGCCGTCGGTGTTGGCATACACCACAATTCGGCGGCGGCTGTTTTCACGGCCAATCTGATTGGGGCCATCGCCTTCTTCCACCGTGGCCACACTGGAGAGTGGTATGGGACCCGCCGGGCTGTCCAGCATCACGCGCGCAAGGTCTTGGGGCGTGCGTGCAGAATCGGGCAGGCGCAGCACCAAGTCGAATCGCTTGGCACCATCGACCACCTGTGTAATTCGCTCGCCTTGCGACAGCGATTCAAGCGCGGTCAGTATTTCGCCAGGTGCAAGGCCGTATTGCGCCGCCTTGCGATAGTCCACCCGCACTTTCACTTGCGGAATCAACACCTGTTTTTCAACGGACAAATCGACTAGCCCATCAACTGTGCTCAAGCGACCTCGAAGGTCTTCGGCCAGGCCTCTTAAGGTGTCCATGTCGTCACCGAAAATCTTGATGGCCACTTGCGCCCGAACACCTGATAACAGGTGATCAAGCCGGTGAGAAATGGGTTGACCAATCGCCACCGAGCCAGGAATGACGGCAAGTTGTTTTCGAATATCAGCCATGATTTCTTCGCGATCCCGATCCGACTCTTTCAGGTCTACATCAATTTCCGCAGCGTGCACGCCTTCAGCGTGTTCATCCAGTTCAGCACGCCCGGTGCGGCGACCTACTTTCTCGACCTCGGGTATTTCGGCAATCAGTTTTTCAGCCAGGGCACCAATTCGGTTCGATTCTTCAAGCGAAATGCCTGGGTTGAAAATCAAACCCATCACCAGCGAACCTTCATTGAATGCCGGCAAAAACGCTTTCGGAAAAAACGGCACAGTAGCCGCTGCCCCTGCAACCACAATTGCAGCTGCAATCAACACCTGCTTGGCACGCGGGAATGACCAGTGCAGTGCCTTGGTGTCCCACGCCTTCAAGCGCTTTACCAAAGGGCTGTCGCCGTGGCCCAGTGTTTTGATGTTGGGCAGCAGGTAATACGACAACACCGGGATCACGGTCATAGAAACCAGCATCGAAGCCAGAATGGACACAATGTATGCAATGCCCAAGGGCGCAAACAAACGGCCTTCAATACCAGGCAGGGCGAACAGTGGAACGAAGACGAGCACCACAATGAGAGTGGCGTACACAATGCCGGAACGTACTTCTACTGACGCTTTCAGAATGGTGTTCAGAATCGACTCTGGGTTGGTTTGTTGCCCGCGCATTTTCAGGCGGCGCAGAATGTTTTCCACATCCACCACGGCGTCGTCCACCAGTTCGCCGATGGCAATCGCCAAGCCGCCCAGGGTCATCACGTTGATCGATTGGCCCAACAGTTTGAAAACAATCACAGCCACAGCCAGCGACAATGGAATCGCAATCAAGGAGATGGCGGTGGTGCGAGCGCTGAGCAGAAATGCAAACAGGATAATGGTGACCATGATGGCACCATCCCGCAGGGCTTCCACCACATTGCCAATGGATGCTTCAATGAAGTCGGCCTGTCGGAACAACACCTCGGGTGCCAGCAAACCGTTGGGCAAACCTTGCTTCAATTCAGTGAGAGCGTTTTCAACCTGCAGGGTCAGCTCAACCGTGTCGGCGGCGGGTTGTTTTTGCACACTCAAAATAACGGCAGGTTTGCCATTCAAGCCTGCATCACCGCGCTTGAAGGCGGCCGCATAACGTACATCAGCCACTTGTTCCAGCAGCACTGGGGTGCCGTTTTGATAGGCCACTGCCAGGCCTTGCAAATCCTCAAGCTGATTGGTGCGCCCCAGGTTTCGAATCAGGTATTCGCGGTTGTTCAGGTCGATGAAACCGCCACTGGTGTTTGCAGAAAAGGCTTGAAGTGCACTTTTCAGTTCACTCAAGGAAATACCAAATTGCGCCATACGGGCTGTGTCGGGTTCCACCCTCAATTGGCGAACCTCTCCGCCAATTGGAATGACTTGTGACACACCGGGGATGGATAACAGGCGCGGACGCAACACAAAGTCGGCATACTCTCGTGCCTGCATCGGGTTGGTTATTCCCGTGTCGATCGGCAAGGCAATCAACATGATCTCGCCCATGATGGAACTGACTGGCCCCATCACGGGGGTGATGCTCTCGGGTAGTTGCTCCTTCACCAAAGTCAGCCGTTCAGCCACGAGTTGGCGGTTGCGGTAAACATCGGTGCCCCAGTCGAATTCCGCGTACACAATGGAAAGTCCGACACCGGAAACGGATCGCACGCGGGTGACCCCCGGCATGCCGTTGAGCGCAGTTTCAATGGGAAATGACACCAGTTGTTCCACTTCCTCGGGGGCCATGCCACCTGCTTCGGTCAGTACCGTAATCAAGGGTTTGTTCAGGTCGGGAAACACATCCACCGGTGTTTGGGTGGACACATAAGCCCCGTAGGCCATGGCAAGCATCGCTGCAGCCAATACAAATAACCGGTTGTGCAGGCTGAACCGGACGATCCAATTAAACATGATGCATCGCCCCTTATCGGATCTGGTTGATCAGGTTGGTGCCTGAAATTACAACCCGGTTTTCATCGGCCAAGCCTTTGGTGATCACCACTTCCCGAGCGTTCAGTGCCTGATATTCCACTGGCTGCGCGATGAACCGCTCAGCGCCTGATTTGATCCACACTATCGTTTCGTTGTTCGGGTTGCGCACCACTGCTTCACTGGGCAGAACGATGCCTTTGACTGTGGTTTTCAAGCGAGCCAGCACTGTGACCGGTTGGCCCACAGCCAGTGGTACCGAGGCGTTGCCTTGGGTGGCGTTGGCGCGGAAGGTGATTGGAATGGCGCCATTCACCAAACTGTGCCCAGCACCCACCAGGGTCAACTCGACGCCTTCAATTCCAGCCAGGCTTCCCCCTTGCACTTGCTGTGCAACCGCAGCGTCGGCGGTATTGGCTTCAATCAGCAATCGGCGTGGGTCAATGACTTCAAATAACACGTGGCTGGGTTCAATGACTTGCCCGTTGAGTGCATTGGTTTTGGCGACCACGCCGTTGGCGGGTGCCAGCAAGGTGTGCCTGCCGGACACGCTGTTGTTCAAGGCCCTTTCGCGCCCCTGCAATGCAGAAAGTTGCGCTTGTGCGGCTTCCAGTTCTTTTTTGGGAACAGTGCCTTGTAGTGCCTTCATCCGTTCCACGCGTTGTTGGGCCAGTGTTAGGTTGGCTTTCACTTCAGCCAGTTCAGCCCGTTGTGAGCCTAAGGAAATTGCATCGGCCAGCGGGTGCAAATAGGCAAGAACTTCACCTTTGCGAACAGCTTGCCCCAGCGAAGGAAATCCTTTGGCGGGTGGTTCCACCCGACCTTGAAACGGGGCTTGAACACGACCACCCGCATTGGGGTCAATGTCCACTTTGCCATTCAGTTCGGTGGTTTGGGTGTGATCCTTTTGGAACACCATTTGTGTGCGAATTTCCATGCGGCGCTGGGCCAGTTTTGGTACGTTCACACTGCCGTCGGGGAGGCGCGCCAGCCCACCGGGGTTGGCATTCGCAGGTGCGTCCAGGTGTTCGCCATTGGGGCCATGCGCACCAGGTGCAGCCAACAATGGGCTGGAAAAAAGCCCGAGCGATAGTGTTGTCAAAGTAGCAACAACAAACGTAGAAATGAGAGTTTGCTTCATGATTAAATCTTTTTAGAAACCGGGTTTGAACCAGCGCGACGAATGCGCCCTACGATCAGAACGAGTACGCCCAGTCCCAGCACCAACGCCAGCCATGCATAGGGGGAATGGAACAGCTCTTGAATATGGCCGTGGCCATCGTGTTCGTGGTTATCGTGATGTGGGTGGCCATGTTCTACATGTTCTGTTGCAGCACCGTTCGATTCCAGTGTCGCCAGCAACAGGTCGTTTTGTGTGGGTGTGGTCAGCGTAAAAATCAGTTCGTGATCGCCGGGTTTCTGTAACAACTCCAGCATGGCGGGGTCATCAAAGGCATAGTCGCCCGCGTCTTCATGAAACACTGCAGTGCCTTTCAAGTCGCCTACTTCCAGTTCCAGTGTGGCGTTCAACACCGGTGCGTTGGTGTTGTAATCGTCTACCAGTACAGACAGTTCAGTGCTGTAAAGCCGCGCCACCAATTCAAAATTTTCTGTAAAGGTTTCCGTGCGTGGTGTGACATCGGCCACTGTACTGCCAGTGCCTGGTGCGTCCAAATGTTCGCCGTTGGGACCATGTGCACCGGGCGCCGCCATGGCGAGTTGAGTCATCAGCAATGAACCGATGAATAAAAGTGAAATGTTCTTCATGGATTGTTCTCCGGCAAAATTCCAAGAGCCTGTTTGTAGTCCGACACCTTGGCGGCATGTTCAACAGTCGCTTTGCGTGAAAGGCGCTGTGCTTCAAAAGCCTGCTGTTCAAACCGTAGCAGGGTGGGCAAATCGGTTTCACCCAGCTCGAATGACTTTTGAATGAGTGCGAAGGCTTCCTGATTGGCCTTTGCTCTTTCCTCGGCAGTTCTTTTGAGTTCTTCATACAGATTGACGCCGGAAGCCATGGCTTGCGCCCTGGCCTTCAGCCTGCCTTCCAGCTTGCGCAAACTGGCCTGCGCCGACAGTTCATCGGCCTGCGTTGTCAATATTCTGCTTTGGTGCTTCGCATTGGACCCAAGCGGAATTCGGGTGCCGATCATCAACGATTTTTCTTCAGGGGCGGCAAAGCCTCCTTTGTCGCTCACCAGGCCCAAGCTGATCTCTGGATTTGGTCGGCTTTGAATTGCAGCAAGTTCGCCTTTCAGTTGCGCAAGATTGACCCGTTGTTTGGCATGAAGCAAGGCCGGGTGATCTGAAAAATCGGGCGTACTTTGGAAAGCCGGCATACCTTCGATCTTCGGATCGCTTAATGCGCTGGCTGGAAGCCCTGTCAATGCTGTGAATTCAGCGGCCAACAGCGATACATTCGATACAGCAGTACCAAAATCTGCTTTGGCTTGCGCATGCAGTGCCTGGGCCTGAAGCCGATCAACAGGTGCCAAATCTCCAGCCACAACCCGTTTCTCAACATCGCTCAGCAAACGTTGTGTGCCCACCAGGCGTGCTTGCGCAATTTCCACATCAAGGTGCGCCGCGATGGTGTCCCAGTAGGCCTGCCGAACCTGTTGTGCCAATTCCAGTTTCTGTAGGGTTTTGGTCAGGCTGGCCATTTGAAGTTCTGCATTGGCCAGGTTTTGCGAACCTTTGCGTTCGCCCCACAGCCAAACCGGGGCAACAATACCCAGCTCCACTTCCCTCAAGCCCTGGTTGTCAAAGTTTCGATCAGACCGGTACGAGCCCTCCAGGCTAAGAGGCTCCGGGGTCAGGCTGCTGGCAGCTTCTGTGGCATATCGTGCTGACTCAAGCCGTTTTTCGGCGGCTTGAAGTTCGGGGTCTATTGCAAGTGCTGATTCAAAAGCCGTTGCAACACTAATACCCCGTTCGGCAGCTTGTAATGGTGTGTACGCCAGCGTAAAAATGGCTCCGAGCACCATACCAAGCCGCACCACGCAATGTGGTGTGTTCATGGACTACTCCGTTAATCAAAAGTCAATAAGTGGGTTGACGGTTGATTAACGCCAGTTGGGCCGTTCGATTCTCTGAGAAAGAAGTGTTTCCTGCCAAGCAGGAATGCTGCTGAGCTGAACAGCGGAAGGCGAGGGGAAATCGGGCAGGTTTACTTCACTGAGCACTGAAACCGTGTGCACGTGAAAGTGATGGTGGTGATCGGTTGCGTTGGATTGATCTGGGCTGGATTGATCCAAGTTGTTGTCTTGCTCATGTGCATGTTCGCCATGCGTGTGAGAATGGCTATGCGCCTTGTCAAAATGATCATGAAAGACCACTTCAACCAATGAGTCACTGGAACCATGGCTGTGATAAAGCTGCACCGCAGCCCAGGCGGACTGAAGCGGCAACAACATCATCAACAAAATGAATCCAATTTTTTTTCATGGAATTAGTGTAGCACAGGGTTTGTTCGATGCAATTGGCCTGTCCGTCTGCTACATAAGTTCAACGCCAAACAGTTGCGCGATTTTAACGGTCAGCAGGAAAAATGCAAAAGTGATCAATACGCAAACCCCCAGCGTTGGCCAAAATCCTAGTTTGCCAAGCAGCGAGGGAAAAACAAGGAACATCGGCAGGGTGGGCAGCACATACCAGAAAGTTAGAAAAGCGTGGTTGCTGAGTTTTTCGGCGGGTTCCTTTTCAACATACAACCAAATCAGTGTGAGCACGGTGACTATGGGCAGCGCTGCGATCAATGCACCAAGTTTGTCGCTGCGTTTCACCACTTCGGAAATCAATACGATCAATCCAGCGGTGATCATGTATTTGGTAATAATCCAGGTCATGTAATCTCCATTCGAAAATGATGACAATGCTGTGAAATCGCCAGCCTCGCAATTTTATAGGGACTCTGTGTACTGTGTAAGCAATTAAATATGTAGTATGCTCAACAAAATTTGTTGAGTGTGCTATGAATAATAATTGGCTTGTTTTGATTACGACTTTTCCTGCCGACCAAGCCACACCACGCATGCGGGTGTGGAGGGCATTGAAAACAGCAGGAGCTGCGGTATTGAAAGACGGGGTCTATATCTTGCCGGATCGGCCTGAGTGCGTTGATTTGTTGGTCGAAACCCAAGCAGAGGTTTTTCAGGCCAAAGGGCATGCATGGTTGCTGACCACGCAGGCGCAGGTCAACGACAATTTCGCTGAATTATTTGATCGGACTGCTGAGTATCTAGAATTTCAGCAGGATTTGCTGAAGTTGGAGAGTGAACTTTCAGAGAATTACGTGGTGGTATTCAAGCAAATCAGGAAGTTGCACAAAGTTTTAAACCGACTCGAGTCAATTGATTATTTTCCAGGCAAGTCATTGGCGCAAACCAAAGCCATGTTGCAGGAGGTTGAGCGGCGACTTATTCAAAAAGTCAGCCCCCACGAGCCCAAAGAGCTGAATCAGGCTATTCATGTTTGTAACACTGCTGATTATCAAAAAAAGACTTGGGCCACACGTCAGCATTTGTGGGTTGATCGCATGGCAAGTGCGTGGTTGATTCGACGTTTTATTGACCCTAAAGCGCAGTTTGTTTGGTTGGAAGACCCAGCAGATTGTCCTGCGAATGTCATCGGATTCGATTTTGATGGAGCTGCCTTTACTCACAGCGCTGGTTTGGTCACTTTTGAAGTCCTGATGGAAAGTTTCGGTTTGAATGACGCCGCGTTGTCAAGGATAGCCACCATTGTTCATTACCTGGATGCAGGTGGATTGCAGCCGCCAGAAGCACCTGGAGTCGAGAGCATGCTGGCTGGGCTGCGTGCGCAACTGACCGATGATCACGCTTTACTCAACATTGCATCTTCCCTTTTCGATGCACTTTATCTTACCTTTCAAAATGAGTCTGTTTGACCATGTCTATCAATCATTCAGTGTTGCCCGACACCAAAATTGCGCCTAATCAAGTGACCTTTTGGGAGGCATTTAAGTTCTGGCTCAAACTGGGCTTTATCAGTTTTGGTGGGCCTGCGGGGCAAATTGCAATCATGCATCAGGAGCTTGTGGAGAACAAACGTTGGCTTTCAGAACGCCGATTTTTGCACGCGCTCAACTATTGCATGGTGTTGCCTGGGCCAGAGGCTCAGCAGTTAGCAACTTACATTGGCTGGTTAATGCACCGAACATGGGGAGGAATTGTCGCTGGGGTGTTGTTTGTAATGCCGTCGCTGATATTGCTGATTGCTTTGTCGTGGGTTTACTTGGTGTTTGGTGAAACGCCCTTGGTGGCAGGGCTGTTCTACGGTATCAAACCCGCAGTTACTGCGATTGTTTTTCAAGCAGCGCACAGAATTGGTTCAAGGGTTCTGAAGAATAACCTGCTGTGGGGGGTGGCAATATTTTCGTTTCTCGCCTCGGCGGTGTTTAATATTCCGTTTCCACTAATTGTCGCAGCAGCGGCTCTGTTTGGATATTTTGGCGGGCGTTATTCTCCCGGCAAATTCAGCGTAGGTGGTGGGCATTCGGCCTCCGAAAAGCAGCATGCGCCCGCATTGATTGATGACCACACGCCTACCCCAAAGCATGCGCTTTTTACGTGGTCTCGGTTTGCGACGGTGTCTACCATCGGCTTGCTTTTGTGGGCTTTGCCAATCACCGCATTGTTCCTGATCCTTGGTTGGGACAACACTTTAACTCAAATGTCATGGTTTTTTACCAAGGCGGCATTACTTACATTTGGCGGCGCTTACGCAGTATTGCCGTACGTGTACGACGGTGCAGTTGAACACTATGGCTGGCTGAATGCTACGCAGATGATTGATGGCTTGGCACTTGGAGAGACCACGCCTGGACCTCTTATCATGATTGTTGCTTTTGTGGGTTTTGTGGGGGCTTACCTGAAAGAAGTGTTCGGCCCTGAACAACTTTTTTTGGCAGGTGTGGCTGGCGCGAGCATCGTGACTTGGTTCACTTTCTTGCCTTCATTTGTGTTCATTTTGTTGGGCGGACCTCTGATAGAAACCACTCACAACCAGTTGAAGTTTACGGCACCACTCACAGGTATTACTGCTGCGGTGGTAGGGGTGATCGTAAATCTCGCATTGTTCTTTGGCTATCACGTGCTTTGGCCCTCGGGGTTTGAAGGTCAGTTTCAATGGTCTGCCGCAGTTATTGCATTGTTGGCGTCTGTCGCACTTTTCAAGTACAAGCGTGGCGTGATTGAGGTCATTGTGAGTTGTGGTGTATTGGGTTTGTTGTGGTCACTGTGGGTTGCATGACCAAGCTTAAACGCAACCTTTTACATCCACCCTTGCCTTCAAGCGGGTGACCAGCAAAAAAAGGCCACCCAGTTTGCGGTGTATGAACAGGCAGTCAATGGGCGGGGCGTGCCAGAATTTTCGGTCTTCGCCCAGCTCAAAGCCTTTGTCGCGAATTCGCGCAGCCAGGTCGGTGTTGCCAAAATCGAAACAACCCTCGGTGCAATAGGGCTCGCAGGCCAGTTCCATGAGGTCCAGTACCAGGTCGCGGTGGTAAGGTTTTGTGGTGGAATCGAAGTAACCAATGCGCATGCCCGCTTTTTGCATTAACTCGCGGCTTCCCGCTTGCGCCGCCTTCATGACATCGATGTATCCGTTCACCAATTCTTCATCAAAACTACGGGTGGCGCCAAAATCAAGCAACACCACTCGGCCTGTTTTGGGATTGTAGCGGTAGTTCGCAAAGTTGGGGTCGGTTTGCATCAGGCGCATGCCCAGCAATTCCTTGAACAACAACTGGAACATGGTGGTGGCAATTTTGTCCCGAACTGGTTGGGTGGCGTGGACCATTTGTTCAATTGGCACGCCTTCCACATAGCGCATGGCCAAAATACCGTGTGTGGTCAGGTCGGTATTTACCGTGGGAATTTCGAACCGTTCGTCTTCGCCCAATGCTTCGGTGTACTTCGCGATGTACTCAGCTTCTCGCAGGTAGTCCGCCTCCTCATGCAGTTGCTTTTTGGCTTCTGCCAGCAATGCAGCCAAATCAAAAGTTTTGGGTACCAAGCCTGTGAAGCGCAAAATAGTGGCCACATTGTCAATGTCGCTGTCGATGCTGTCGCGAACACCGGGGTATTGAATTTTGATGGCGAGTTTTTCACCATCCAGTGAAATGGCCTCATGTACTTGCCCAATTGATGCGGCGGCAATTGGGGTCAGGTTGAATTCACGCACGCGTTCATCCCAATTCTCGCCCCACTCTTTCTCAAGCACAGCCAGCAGTTGTTTACGCGGCATGTGTTTGGCGTCTTGGCGCAGCTTGGCCATAATTTCGGCCAGTTGCGGTGGCAACATGTCGCCTGCGTCCATCGACACCAATTGACCCAGTTTCATGGCAGCACCGCGCAGCTGGGCCAGTTGATCGGCCACACGCAGAGCGTTTTTTGGGGTTAGCAACAAGCTGCTTAGTTTGGGTCGTTTGCCCTGTGCCAATTGTTTGGTGCCATTCTTCACGACCGAACCTGCCACTGTGGTGGCCAGCGCGCCGAAACGGCTTAGTCGCGCAAAGCGCCCCGAAGGCACTGCAGATTCGTTGTTGTTCTTGGGAGGTTTCTGGCTGGACGACATGGGAGGCACTGCTTTGAAGCAAAGATGAACTTCATCTTAAAACAAAAGGCGCCTGTGCGGGGAATCACAGGCGCCCTTTGAAAACCGGAAAACTACCCGGTTTTTAACAATTAGCTGGCATCACCTTCGGTGAGGTCTACACCGTTGATCTTGCTCAGCACTTCAGCGCGTGTTGCTGTAGAAGTTGCGGCTTGCGCTGTTTCGCTTGGGTCGCCTGCAACTGGGCTGAATTCGCCGGTTTGCACTGCTTTCTGGTATTCATTCAACACGGCCTGGCGAGAAGCCTGGTTACGCTGGCTTTCAACTGCAACCACGTGGCTGGTACCGTCGCCTTGCTGTGTTGAGGGGTTGGCCATGACCACGGCTGGTACAGATGCTGAAATGGCCAATACGGAAGTAGCGATCAATTGACGTGCGTTCATGGTAAATCTCCTTGTGAGGTACTTCATCAAATTTTGCCGTTGCAGTATTGCGTTGGCATGAGTTGTACTTTACGCAGGGTCGAATTACCAAGCGCCCACAGGCACATTACAAATTTGTAATTTAAAAATATGGGCCCTGCTTCTATACTGCGGGTTGTGTTGACTCGGCTACAGCGGTGCAGTTTCGATGAAAATTCTGGTGATTGAAGACGAAAAAAAACTGGCCAGCTACCTTCAAAAAGGGCTGAGCTCGGAAGGCTTTGTGGTGGATGTTGCCCACAATGGCATTGATGGTTTGCACCTGGCCACCGAGGGCCATTACGAACTCATTATTCTGGATGGCATGCTGCCCGATCTGGATGGCTTGGGCGTGCTGGCTGCCTTGCGCCAAACCATGAACATCCCTGTACTGATGCTGACGGCACGCTCCATGGTTGAAGACCGCGTCAAGGGCTTGCAGGCGGGTGCCGATGATTACCTCACCAAGCCTTTTGCATTCTCCGAGTTGGTGGCCCGTGTGCATGCACTGGCGCGCCGTGCGCAAGGTCAACCGAGCGCCACCGCTGACAGCAGCCACTTAAGCCTGGCAGACCTTGAACTGGATGCTGTAAAACGTCAGGCCAAGCGTGCCGGGCAAGACCTGCGCCTGACCGCGAAAGAGTTCAGCCTGTTGTGGTTGCTGCTGCGCCGCAAAGGCGAGGTGCTTTCCCGCACTGAATTGGCTGAATTGGTGTGGGACATGCACTTTGACAGCGAAACCAATGTGGTGGATGTGGCGGTACGCCGCTTGCGCAGCAAGATGGACGAACCTTTTGACCAGCCTTTGTTGCACACGGTGCGTGGCATGGGCTATGTGCTGGAGCAACGCGCCGTTGAGCAGACCAATGAGCAGACCGCAGGGGACTATTCATCGTGAGACGTTCCATTGCGCGGCGATCCTCCCTGCAAATGTCGATACTCAGCATTCTGGGTGTGGGCATTATCGCCATCATCAGTTACCAGGCCATTTGTATGTGGCAAGACATGCGCCACCAGGACACGCTAAGCCGAGCGGCTTCCAGTGTGGAACAGGTGTTGTCCCGCAACAGCGAACTTCTGCCCACTGAAATGTGGGGTCGGGTGGATGAACTGCTGCTCAGCCTTGGCAACGTACGTGCCAAAGTGCACGGCGAAAACGGGCAGGTGCTGTATGGTCCGCAGGTGTTGCTGAGTCAGGTAAAACACAAGGTTACTTACATGCACCCCTTGAGTGGGCTGGGTGGCAGCATGCCCATGAACGACCTTGAGCTGGCCATGGATGTGTCGGAAGACAAACGGTTTTTGAAGTTCATTGCCCTGTTGTTTACGGCGGTGACGGTGGTTTGGGGTTTCTTCATCATGTTGCTGAGCGGCACCCTGGCGCGGTTTGAATTGAAACCCCTGAACAAGTTTGGTCGGAAAATTGCAGACTTTGACCCCTCCGATGTGAACGCAAGAATCAAGAGTGACCATGAACCCGAAGAGCTTTACCCAGTGGTTGAACAGTTCAACAAGCTGATGGGCAAGGTGGGCCAGTACCAAGAGCAATTGCGGTCGTTTAACTCCAATGTTGCGCATGAGCTGAATACACCGTTGTCCAGCCTCACAGTAAGCCACGAGTTGTTGTTGCGTGAAAAAAACCCGGATCCCGAACATTTGAAAGAGGCCCTGCACAGCCACCTTGAAGAACTGCAGCGCATGAACCGCATTATTCAAAGCATGCTGTTTTTGTCGCATGCCAGCCAGGGGCAGTACAACGATTTTCGCTGGGTTGAAAAGTTGAGTGAACCGGTGATGACCGTGATGGACTACATGGAGGCGATGCTGGAGGAAAAGCATTTGCATTTTGAAATGCATGGCGATGCCTCCGCACGCATTGATTCCGAATTGATCAAGCGGGCTTTGTCCAACCTTGTGTCGAATGCCATTCGCTATGCTGAAGAAAGCAGCACCATTCACATTCACATTGAACCAGCAGACGCGAGTGGTCGGGTTGGCGTGACGGTGAGCAACAAGGGTGTGTGTATTCCCGAGCGCAGCGTGCCGCATTTGTTTGAGCCTTTTTACCGGGTTGATCAATCGAGAAATGAAAGCGGCCACAACCATGGCTTGGGCTTGGCGATCGTGGCGGCCATTGCACGATTGCACGGGGGTGAACCCTTTGCCCAGTGCGATGGGGATTGGGTGCGTATCGGGTTTTCACTAAAGCAGGGAGCCAAACCCGTGCTTGCCGAGGCATGAATGGTCTGTGCTAAACTTAAGTTACTGCAGTCTGGTTCTCTCACCCAATGATGCGTCGAATTGGTGTTCATGTTTTGTTGCTGTGTGCGCTCATGTTTCAAAGCATGGCCCACGCAATGCCATGCTGCGCCGAGACGCAAAGCACGCAGCCCCACGCTCAGCACACCATTGAAGCGATGCAACTGGATGAGGGTTGCTTCGCGGGTTCTCCCTTGTGTTGCGCCGTGCCATCCTTGCCGTTTTCTGCGGCTGTTGTTGCTTCTCAAAACCCCTCACCGGTGTATGTAGCGGTCGAGCAGGTACTTCGAATTTCCTTTCAGCAAACTTCTCCTGAGCGCCCACCCCGGGCTTGATCACGCCTGAATTGTATTGAGGGTTGGGATGGCTTGTTGCCACCCCAACTGCGTGATTGTTTCTCATGGCTTGAACGCCATGCAGGAGAACCCCATGCCGGGTAAACATTTTTTAATGAAAATTGCACTGGCCGTGCTTGCGTTGTTTGTGTTGTTGAATTTTGGCGGCGTACTTGCCGCACAGCAATACACATTGGAGCAAGCCTTGGCCGCGCCAGAAACTTCTGTTTCTGCTGCGCCACTTAGCCTGAACCGGGCCATTGAACTCGCTGAACAGCGTTCCGAGGCGTTGCAAGCCCAAAAGGCCGCAGCACAGGCTGCCCAAAGCGAAGCAGTGGCCGCAGGCGAGTTGCCCGATCCCATGTTGATGCTGGAGGTGAGCAACATTCCAGCCAACGGACCCGATCAATTCAGCCTTGCTGCTGATTTCATGACCATGCGGGGGGTGGGCATTTCGCAAACCTTCACGCGACAAGACAAACGCAAAGCACAGGCCAATGTGTTTTCCAAAAATGCGGAAGTGGCGCAAGCCAGCGAGTTGCTGGCTTTAAGTCGATTGCGAACCGGCACGGCGCAGGCTTATCTGGACAGTGTGTATTTGCAGCAAATGCTTGAACTGCTGCAAAGCCAGCGCACCGAGTTGCAATTGCAAATTGACGCAGCAGACGCCTTGTTTCGGGCTGGCAAGGCCGCGCAAACCGAGGTGTTTGCAGCGCGCACGGAACTGGGTTTACTCGATTTGCGAATACAGGACACGCAGGCCATGTTGGCCAATGCCCGCGCGGATTTGCAGCGTTGGGTGGGTGGCGGTGCCAGTGGTGAATTGCTCGACAACACCAACCTGGCCCAGTCGCGCTTGGGTACAGCTGATTTGAGCGAAAGCCTGAACAGGCACCCGGAAATCATTGCGCTTCAAAAGGCAGAAGATGCAGCCTTGGCCAATGCCGAGGTGAAGCTGCAGGAAAAGTCGGCCGACTGGACCTTGTCGGTGATGTACGCAGGCCGAGGCCCCGAGTTTTCTGAAATGCTGACGCTGGGCGCTTCTCGCCCCTTGTTTGTAGATCAGTCTTCCAGGCAAGACCAGGCTGTTGCCGCAGCCAATTCCATGGCTGCCAAAGCCCGTTCAGAGCGAATTGAGTTGTACCGCGAGTATTTGGCGCAAACACAGCGCTGGCAACAAACCTGGAAAAGCAATGTGAAGCGTGTGGGGGATTTCGACCAAAGCCTGATTCCGCTGACCCAACAACGCACGCAAGCTGCGCTGGACGCCTACCGTGGCAACACCGGCACCCTGAGTGAGGTGTTGGCAGCCCGCCGCATGGAACTGGACATGCGCATGGAAAAACTGCGCATTCAAATGGACACGGCCCGCCTTTGGGCACAACTGGAATACCTGATTCCACAAGAGGACCAACAATGAAAAAGACGCATATTGCAGTTGGCGTGCTCGCATTGGCCGCGCTGGCGGGTGGGGGCTATGGCCTGTGGGCACTGGGCATGAGCCAGGGCATGGACATGATGTCGGCACCCATTGGTGCAGCCACTGAGGGTGCTGCTGACGGAGAAACCAGTGCAGCAGGTGGCCAAGACCCTTCAACCTGGAATATTCCTCAAGGAGAAGCGGCCACACGCAGGCACATGGAAAGTGGAATCAAGGCGGGCGATGTCGACCCGGAAACCGGCTTGACTGTGCAGTATTACCACGACCCCATGGTGCCGGGCCGCAAGTTTGATTCACCGGGCAAAAGCCCCTTCATGGACATGATGCTGGTACCCGCCTACTCGGGCGCTGATTCTGCCGACACCAGCAGTGTGAAGGTGAGCCCCCGAATTCAGCAGAACCTGGGCATACGCACAGCCAAAGTTGCCATGGGCATGTTGGCGCCCGAAGTGACTGCAAGTGGTGCCGTGCAGTGGAATGAACGTGACCGGGTGGTGGTGCAGTCGCGCGCCATGGGGTATGTGGAAAAGTTGAATGTCACCGCCACGCTTGACCCTGTGAAACAGGGCCAAACCTTGTTAACGGTGTATGTGCCCGACTGGATTGCAGCGCAAGAAGAGTTTTTGTCGCTGCGAAAAATGCGAGGTGAAAACCTGCAACCTTTGGTGGACGCCGCACGCCAGCGTATGTTGCAAGTGGGCATGAGCAGCGCGCAAATTCGACAAGTGGAACAAAGTGGACAAGTGCAGCCCCGCGTGGCAATTGCTGCGCCCCGAAGCGGCGTAGTCACCGACCTGATGGTGCGCGAAGGCATGACTGTGCAGCCTGGCAGTACCCTGATGGAAATCAATGGGCTTTCCACCGTGTGGGTGCAGGCCGAAGTGCCCGAAAGCCAGGCAGCCTATGTTCAGCCCGGTGTTTCTGTGCGTGCCACAGCGCAGGCCATGCCGGGACAGGTGTTTGAGGGACAGGTGCAAACGGTGTTGCCACAGGTCAACGCCAATTCGCGCACTGTACTGGCGCGTTTGGTGTTGAGCAACCCGGGCAACAAATTGCTGCCAGGCATGTTTGTGCAAACCCGCTTCATGGACACTCGCCGACCCGAAACAATGATTATCTCGTCTGAGGCCGTGATACAGACTGGTCGCCGTGCAGTGGTGATGCTGGCTGGTGAGGATGGTCGCTTCTCGCCAGTTGAAATCAAGACCGGCATTGAGTTTGACGGGCAAACCGAAGTGCTTGCCGGTTTGCAGGCGGGGCAAGAAGTGGTGCTTTCAGGTCAGTTCCTGATTGATTCCGAGGCCAGCTTGCGTGGGCTGGAAGCACGATTGAATGAGCCTGAGGGTTCTGCCGCTGCGCAAGCTGAACAGGCCGCGAAGAAGCCCACCAAGTACATTACATCAGCAGTGGTTGAAGCCATACATGAGGACTCAGTTACCGTAACGCATGCGCCCATTCCAGGCTTGGGGTGGCCTGAGATGACCATGGACTTCATGCTGCCTGCGCCCGATCAACTGCAGCGTGAGCAACTGAAAGTGGGCGAAAAGATTGAAATGGAATTTCAATTGCAAAACGAAGACATTCCCTTGATGTTGGGCGTAAGTCCCGCAGGAGCACGACCATGATAGCTGCGCTGATTCGCTGGTCGATTGCCAACAGGCTGTTGGTGCTGATTGCCACCGTGATGGTGAGCGCCTGGGGCGTGGTGTCGGTCTACAAAACGCCGCTGGATGCCCTGCCCGATTTATCGGATGTACAAGTAATTGTGCGCACCAGTTACCCGGGGCAGGCGCCACAGATTGTCGAGAATCAGGTGACCTACCCGCTAACTACCACCATGCTCTCTGTGCCTGGGGCGAAGGACGTGCGTGGCTTCTCGTTTTTCGGTGACAGTTTTGTCTACATTATTTTTGAAGATGGCGTGGACTTGTATTGGGCTCGTTCCCGAGTGCTGGAGTATTTGAACCAGGCACAAAGCCAATTGCCTGCGTCGGCAAAAAGTGTGTTGGGGCCCGATGCTACGGGCGTGGGCTGGATTTACCAATACGCGCTACGGGATACCACAGGCAATCTGGATGTGTCACAACTGCGGGCACTGCAAGACTGGTTTCTACGCTATGAATTGAAAACCGTGGAAGACGTGGCTGAAGTGGCTTCTGTGGGTGGTTTTGTGAAGCAGTACCAGGTCGAGATTGATCCGCAGAAATTGGCAGGGTATGGCATCACTTTGAACCAGGTCATTGAGGCGATCAACAACGCCAATCAAGAGGCAGGTGGGTCGGTCATCGAGTTGGGTGAGGCCGAATACATGGTGCGCGCCACGGGCTATCTTGAAAACCTTGAAGACTTTCGTGCAGTGCCTTTGAAAACCAGCGCAACCGGGATTCCCGTGCAACTGGATGAAGTGGCCCGCATTCAAACCGGGCCTGAAATACGCCGGGGCATTGGCGAACTGAATGGCAATGGTGAATCGGTGGGCGGCATCGTGGTGATGCGTTCGGGGAAAAACGCATTGCAAACAATTGACGCGGTGAAAGCGAAGCTGGAAAGCCTGAAACTGGGGCTACCTCAGGGCGTGGAAATTGTTGAGGTGTATGACCGTTCAACGCTGATCAACAATGCCATCGACAACCTCAGCTTTAAATTGCTGGAAGAATTCATTGTGGTGGCGCTGGTGTGTTTTGTGTTTCTGCTGCACTTCCGCTCGGCTTTCGTGGCGATTGTTTCCTTGCCATTGGGTGTGTTGATCTCCTTCATCGTGATGCAGCAGCAAGGGGTGAACGCGAATGTGATGTCCTTGGGTGGCATCGCGATTGCGATTGGTGCCATGGTGGATGCGGCACTGGTCATGATTGAAAACGCACACAAACATCTGGAGCAATGGGCTCACGACAATCCTGGCCAAAACCTTGAGGGGGCGGCACGCTGGCAGGTGATCGGCGACGCTGCTGTTGAAGTCGGCCCTGCGCTGTTTTCTTCTTTGCTGGTGATTACGCTCAGTTTCATTCCGGTGTTCACACTGGAAGCGCAGGAAGGCCGCCTGTTTGCGCCTTTGGCCTACACAAAAACCTATGCCATGGCAGCTTCTGCCGGCTTGGCAGTCACCTTGATACCGGTGCTAATGGGGTATTTGATCCGCGGCAAAATTCCAAGTGAGACAGCCAATCCCATCAATCGAGGTTTGATCGCCGCCTATCGACCTGCACTGGACGCGGTGTTGAAGTTTCCCAAAACTACCGTGGCTGTGGCCATGGTGTTGTTGGGCATTAGTATTTATCCACTTAGCCAGTTGGGCACTGAGTTCATGCCGCCGCTAGACGAGGGCGATTTGCTTTATATGCCTACTGCACTGCCTGGTTTGTCGGTGGGCAAGGCGGCCGAGTTACTGCAACAAACTGACCGCTTGATTAAAACTTTGCCTGAAGTTGAAAGTGTTTATGGCAAGGCGGGGCGTGCAGAAACCGCCACTGATCCGGCTCCGCTTGAAATGTTTGAAACCACCATTCAGTTCAAGCCCAAAGATGAATGGCGAGACGGTATGACGGCAGACATGCTGGTTGATGAACTCGACAAAATTGTTCGGGTACCCGGCTTAACGAATATTTGGGTGCCACCCATTCGCAACCGGATTGACATGCTGGCCACGGGTATTAAAAGCCCAGTGGGCGTGAAAGTCACGGGCCCTGATCTCGCCACCATCAATAAACTGTCAGTGCAGGTTGAAAAGGCGGTCAAAAATATTGAGGGTGTGAGTAGTGCCTTTGCAGAGCGGTTGACCGGTGGGCGTTATATCGATGTCGACATCGACCGCGACAAGGCTGCGCGTTATGGCATGAATATTTCTGACGTTCAGTCGATTATTTCAAGCGCAGTGGGCGGCATGAACATTGGCGAAACTGTGGAGGGTTTGCAGCGTTTTCCAATCAATGTGCGTTATCCGCGTGAATTGCGTGATTCCTTGACCCGTCTGCGTGCTCTACCTGTGTACACCGATTCCGGGCAGCGCATTGTGCTGGCCGATGTGGCCACCATTCAAATCACAGATGGCCCACCCATGTTGCGCAGTGAAAATTCACGATTGGCGGGCTATGTGTACATCGATATTCGGGGGCGCGACCTGCGTTCTGCGGTACTCGACATGCAAAGTGCGGTGGCCGAGCAAGTCAATTTGCCTGCGGGCTATTCCATGTCGTGGTCGGGCCAGTTTGAGTATCTGGAACGCGCGACCGAGAAATTGAAACTGGTGGTGCCGTTTACTGTTCTGATCATTTTCGTGCTGTTGTACATGACCTTTAAACAGGTGGATGAAGCCCTGCTGATCATGGCCACATTGCCTTTTGCACTGATTGGTGGTGCGTGGTTGTTGTGGATGCTTGAGTTCAATTTGTCAGTGGCGGGCGCGGTGGGTTTTATTGCACTGGCTGGTGTAGCGGCAGAATTTGGCGTCATCATGTTGCTGTACCTGAACCAAAGCTGGGCCAACCGGGTGAAGCGCGGAAATATCAACGAAGAAGATTTGCTGGATGCGATTCGCGAAGGCGCTGTGCTTCGGGTACGTCCCAAAGCCATGACAGTTCTTACTATTCTTGCTGGGTTAATACCGATTATGTGGGGTACCGGTACAGGAAGTGAGGTCATGCAACGCATTGCCGCACCCATGGTAGGTGGTATGGTGAGTGCACCATTGTTGTCCATGTTTGTCATTCCAGCGGTGTTTTTGCTGATTCGGCGTGGGCAAACTCGCAAACCTGCGTGAATTGGGTGTGTGCTGTGTAAACCCAGACCGAAGTTTGACGTTGAGAAAGGTGCAGCTTGATTGCCAATATCCCAACCTCACTCACAGAAGGTCAACCAGCCATGTTCAACAAAAGCAGCAGGTCGCGCTCCCTGTCGTTCGATTCACATCGGCGGCAGGGCTCATTTCTGGGCAAAGCCAGTAAATTTCTTTTTGTAGTGTTCAGTTTGATGGTTGCCACCGCACTCACTTTGTTCGGGGTGTCCTCGTGTCAGGAAAAAGCCGCGGCTCAGCAGGTATTGTCGTACGCATCGAAAAACAATTGCGAATTCCGGTTTGAGGGCGTTGGCCATACCCTGATCGAAAACCACTGCGGCAACAATGCCGGGGTGTATTTCATGACACCTCAGGGCTTGCACACTGCGCCCTTAATTGATCCGGAAGTTAGCACCTTGGTGAAGCAGCACGGTTGCGAAGCCCCCAACCAGTGCGTGTTCAATCTGGAAATGAAACCCCGTGTGATCAGTGGTCAGTTTGATTACACGATCAATGGCAAACAGGGTTTTTACAGTTTTGAATGGCCTCGGGATGAACAACCGCGTTTGGTTGAAAGCAGTAGCACGTCCAATAAATCCTGAACTAAATTCTGATTCACAATAATTTAAAAAATCTCCGGAAGGTCCGTTTCATGGGCCTTTCGGCGTAGTTCTACGCCCTTGCTTCGGCTTGTTACAGCCAGCGTCATAAAAACTTCACAGCCTCTTCGTACACTGCGTGCATTGTCTACATGTCTAGATCACTGCCATGACCCTGTATGCCCTTGCCCGAGATACCGGTGAAGCCCTTTACTTCCAGATTGCCCGCCAACTGGAGCAGGAAGTGCTGCGCAACTACCAACCCGGTGATGGTTTGCCCGCCGAGGGCGAGCTGGCAAAAAACTACGGCGTCAACCGCCATACCCTGCGCCGTGCCATTGATGAACTGGTTGATTCGGGTCTTCTGGAGCGTCGCCATGGCAAGGGCGTTTTTGTGCTCGACACCTATCTTGATTACCAAATTGGGCAGGGCACCCGGTTTACCGAGAACCTGGCGGCGCATGGCATGCAGGCCGAGGACATTGTTCACAAACGACAAGTGATACCTGCCATTCACCGTGTCGCCGAGCGTTTGAACATTGCAGTGGCCGACCCTGTGGTGTGGATTGAATCTGTCCGCACTGGTGAAGGGCGCCCGCTATGTGTGATTTCACATTTTTTACCCGCCGCAAAATTTCCGAATCTTGAAAACCTGTACGAGGGCGGGTCGCTGCACGCCTTGCTGAAAAAAGAATATGGCTGCACGCCGCGCCGTACTGAAAGCTTGGTGACTTCCGTGTTGCCCCAAGGCGATGACGCACGGCTGTTAAGCATGCCGCAAAACCGCCCAGTGCTTCGCGTGAAAAGCCTGAACCTGTGTAGCAAAACCGGTGAACCCGTGGAGTACGCCATCACGCGATTCCGCGCGGATCGAATTCAACTGCGCATTAATCCTTAATCACTCCTTATTAAACCCGGAGAACTTTCATGATTTCAAAACGCAACACCCTGAAAACACTCACCGCGCTGGCTGTTGCAGCAACCTTTGCACCTGGCTTGGCCACGGCCCAGGTTCAAAACGACGGCAGCGCCAACAAACCCCTGCGTGTGGTTTTGATTCCCGCCGATGGCGGTACCGAAGACGGCACCAAGAAAGACTTCCAACCCGTGTTCAGCGCAATTACACAGGCCACTGGCATCAACTTTGACATCAAGGTGGGGCAAAGCTATTCCGCTGCTGTAGAGGCCATGTGCAGTGGCGCGGCCGACATTGCCTTTTATGGCCCGGCCACTTACCTGCAAGCCAAAGCGCGAAATTGTGCCGAGTTGTTGGCACTCGCTGTACGTGGCGGTGGATCGGTGTACTACAGCGGCATTTTTGCGCGCAAAGACGCCAATGTGAACAGCATCACCGACATCAAAGGAAAACGCATTGCGCTGGGTGATGTGAACAGTACTTCAAGCTTTAACGTGCCAGTGGCTATGATGATGCAAGGTGGCGTGAAGCCTTGGTTGGATGCGAAAACCGTGAACATGGCGGGCAGCCACGCCAATGTGCTGAATGCCTTGAATGAAGGTCTTTCCGATGTGGGTGGTGCTTCTTTTGATTCATTCGAAAAAGCGGTGAACGCCAAGGCCATCGACCCCAACAAATTCAAGGTGGTCGCCAAAAGCGCGCCCATTCCTTACCCACCACTGGCCATTCACCCAAAGGTGAATGCCGATGTGAAGACCAAGCTTCGCACCGCATTTGACACCGTGCATACCATGCCCGGCATTACCAAAGACCAAATCCGCGGTTACGGCGGCACGCGTGTGGATGCCTACACCTCGAAGGTGAGCGAAGAAGACATGGCCAACGCCGGCAAGTTGTTCGACCTGGTTACCGAGAACGTGAAGCAAGACCTGATGGCCAAGGCCAGCAAGCGATAAAGGAGTACACCATGATTGAGTTCAACACCATTTCCAAGCAGTGGGTCGATGGCACGCATGCACTGAGCAATATTTCCTTGCAGATTCCAAAAGGTCAGTTTTGCGTCATTCTCGGCCCTTCCGGCGCGGGCAAATCCACTTTGCTGCGTGCAGTCAACGGCTTGGTCAAGCCCACAGAGGGTTTTGTGAAAATTGATGGCGAGGTGTTGAACTCAAGTACGGAAAAAATGTTGCGCCAACGTGTGGCCATGATTCACCAGCACTTCAATTTGTCGCCCCGTTTAAGCGTGGCCTCCAATGTGTTGGCAGGTATGTTGCCCAAGGTCAGCATGGCGCGTGCATTGTCGGGTTGGTTTGAACCTGAACAACGCGACAAGGCGTGCGCACTGGTTGAGCAAGTCGGCTTAAGGCCTGAACACCTGACCCGCCGTGCAGGCGATTTGTCGGGCGGGCAGCAGCAGCGCGTGGGCATTGCCCGCGCCTTCATGCTGGATCCCGAAGTGGTATTGGCCGATGAACCCGTGGCCAGTCTGGATCCGAAAATTTCTGCCGACATTCTTGGCCTGATTCGGGACGCTGCACGCGAGCGCGGTGCCACGGTGTTGTGCAGCTTGCACCAAGTGGATTTGGCACGTGAGTTTGGCGATCGAATTGTGGGCATGCGCAACGGCAAGGTGGTGTTTGATGGCACCCCGGCTGAATTCACCGATGCCAAAGTGAACGACCTGTACCACGGCGCGCGTTGGGAAGATACCCCTGCCGATGATGAAGAAATTGAACTGCAAGTCCCGGGTTTGCGCCTGGCCACTGCTTGAATACCCCATACGGAAAAACAACCATGAGTAGCAAACCCATTCCCATGCCGCCCCCGGGTACGGAGCTGCGTTGGCGGCTTGAAGCCCCCTACAGCGCCAAACACCTGTTGATTCTGATTTGTGTGTTCGCTTTGTTGTTGGTGACCGGCCACCGCACCGAGATGGACAAAATGGTCAACATGACCAGCCAGGCTTTTGGCAATTTGATGGGATTCAACGACGATTCCCAAGTGGTGCGCGGCTTCTCCCGCGTGGGCGAGGTGATGTGGCCACCCGTTGTGGCCACGCAGGAAGAAACCAACCGCCTGCCCGATCTGGATCGCGAGAACTTACCCGGCTTTGCGTACATTGAAACGCAGGAAATTACCACGCAACGCATGAACACCGACACGCTGGAAATGGAAAGCGTGACAGAAACCCGAGAGGTGCTGGTGCGCCCATTGGGTTATGTGTGGGACGTGTTTGTGAAAATGATTCAAACACTGGAAATTGCGTTTTGGGGCACGATTATTTCTGTGGTGCTGTCCATTCCACTGGCTTATTTCGCGGCGGTGAATTACAGCCCCAACAAATTCACATACACGGCAACACGTGGCCTGATCAGTTTGTTGCGATCAATGCCCGAACTCATTGTGGCGCTTTTTTTGGTGCTGGCTTACGGGTTCGGCCCTATCGCCGGGGTACTGGCCCTGGGTTTTCATGCAGCGGGTTTTTTGGGCAAGTTTTACGCAGAAGACATTGAAAATGCAGACCGTAAACCTCAGGAAGCGCTCGAGGCGATTGGTTCCGGCAAGTTGAAAACCTTGTGGTACGGCGTGATTCCACAAGTGTTTCCACAGTACATCGCCTACACCGCCTACATTCTGGATCGCAATTTGCGCATGGCCACTGTAATTGGCTTGGTGGGTGCCGGCGGTATTGGTCAGGAACTGAAAGGCCGATTTGATCTGTTCCAGTATGGCCATGTCATGACCATTTTGATTGCAATTTTCATCTTCGTGTTTGTGCTCGATCAATTGTCGGCACGCATTCGCGCCAAGTTGATTTAAGGGAAGCGACATGACGAACAACATTCCCCGCAGCCAGTGGTTGCGCATGTGGCAGGCCAGCGAGCCTGCACGCATCAAGGCTTTGGCCAAAGAAGTGAGTGCCGCTTGCACCATCACCGACCTTCACATTCCGAAAGCAGGTTTGGGCTTGCTACAGCTGCGCGACAGCGCCATGGGCGATGCTTATTTTCTGGGCGAAATTCCGGTGACCAAAGCGCATGTCCGCATTCACAGCCCGAACGGCAAAGTGGCAGAAGGTGCGGCCATTTGCATGGACGACCGTGTGGGCCTGACCCGCGCCATGGCAATTCTCGATGGTGTATTGGCGGCACAACTACCCGGCTGGGAACTGGTTGAACACAGCCTGCAGGTAGGCGCAACCCAGGTACAGGCCGATGCGGCACTTCGCCGTGCCAATTTGAGTGCCACCAAGGTGGACTTTTCATTGTTAAGCACCCTGGACGAGGACGAGCATGTTTGAAAATCCGGATGCTTTGAAAACCTACACACCTCAACTGCAGCAGCTCAATTTCAAAGCCTTGATGAATGCCTTTGCCTATCCGGGCCGTATTCAAAACCTGCATGGCCAGGGCCCAGCGCTGGAACAGGTGCTGGCCACCTTGATTGATGGCGAAGTTGGTTTGGCCGATCCCGATGCCTTGCTGAATGGGGATGTTCGCATGCGGCTGGAGGCCAGAATGGTTGTGGCAGACCACGCAAATTTTGTGGTTTGCAACGGCGGTAAGTCGCCGGCATTTCAGCCCATGCTGGGCACGCTGGAAGAACCCGAATACGGTGCCACCCTGATTTTGCAGGTGCACGGTTTTGACAACTCGGATGCGGCCCTCCCCATGGTGTTGAAAGGCCCCGGCATTGAGCAGGAAAACACACTGCACGTGACTGGCTTGAATGAGGCCTGGTTGCAACGAAGGGCATTCTGGAACGCTGCTTTTCCCACCGGTGTGGATTTCATTCTGGTGGGTGAAAACCAGGTGGTGGCCTTGCCACGCACCACACAAGTTCAAGGAGAATTCTGATGGGTTATGTGGCCATTAAAGGTGGCGCAAAAGCCATTGAAGGCGCCGAACTGGCCTTTGAAGCACTGCGCACCGCCGAAGGCGAACAAGGCACACCAATCAGCCTTAATGCCATTGAAAACCAGCTGCGCCTGTTGACCAGTCGCATTGTGTCTGAAGGTGGCTTGTACCACCCGCGTCTGGCTGCATTGGCCATCAAGCAAATGCAGGGCGATACGCTGGAGGCCGCATTTGCATTGCGCGCCTACCGTTCGACGAAACCGCGCGTGCTTGAAACACCCGTGCAAAGCACCGGCAGTATGCGATTGATTCGCCGCATCTCCAGCGCATTCAAAGACATTCCAGGTGGCCAAATGTTGGGCCCCACAACCGATTATGCTTTGCGCCTGATGCGGCTTGATCTGGTGGATGAAAGTGCCGAGGTGTTTCAGAACATGGCACGCCGGTTCTTGAAAAACCATGCAGCCCATGCAAGCTTGCCCGACACGTTTCCCAAAGTGCTCGATTCATTGCGCGCCGAAGGACTGATTCCAGGAATCAGTGCTGCTTCAAAAAACAGGCCTGAACAGGCGTTCGACATTACGCGCGAACCTTTGGTGTTTCCGGTTAATCGCTCTGCTGCGTTGGCGACCATGGCGCGTGCAGAAACAGGTTCACTGCTGGCCATGGCCTATTCCAATATGCGGGGCTATGGCGACATTCACCCCACCATTGCCGAGCTGCGCGTGGGCTATCTGCCCGTGTTGCTGCCCCACCCGGTCACTGGAGAGCCCACCGAGGCGGGCGAAGTGCTGATCACCGAATGCGAAGTGGTGGCCATGTACGAAGGTGCCGAGCCGGGCGAACTGCCCACTTTTACACTGGGTTACGGCGCTTGCCTGGGTCACAACGAAACCAAGGCCATTTCCATGGCTATTCTGGACCGTGCCTTGCAAAAAGGCATGCGCGATGGCCCATCCAACCCGTCGGAAGACCCAGAGTTTGTGCTGCTTCACATCGATGGTGTGGACTCCATGGGTTTTGCCAACCACTACAAAATGCCGCACTACGTCACCTTCCAAAGTGACATGGACCGCCTGCGCGCCACACAGATGAAAGCAAGAGGAGACCTGCACGATGCGCCACTATGAACTGCCCGCAATTGACGAACAAGAGGCAGACAGCGACCTGCATGAGGGCACTGCCTACAACTTTGGTTTTCTGGATGAATATGCCAAGCGTGAAGTACGCCGCACCATTTTGAAGGCCATTGCCATTCCCGGTTACCAAACACCTTACGCCAGTCGTGAAATGCCAATGGGGCGTGGGTTTGGTACCGGCGGCTTGCAGCTTACCTTGTCGCTGATCGGTCAAAATGACAATTTGAAAGTGATTGATCAAGGTGCAGATGATTCCGTGAATGCCGTCAACCTGCGGCATTTTGTTGAACTGACCTGTCCCGGTGTTTCGACCACCGAGCGCACTGTGGAAGCCACCATTATTCAATCGCGCCACCGCATACCCGAAGTGATGTTGCGCGAAGACCAGGTGCTGGTGTTACAAGTACCGTACCCCGACCCACTGGTGGTGGTTGAGCCTTCTGAAGAAAAACGCAAAACCATGCACGGCGAGGGTGATTACTCGCGCCTGTTGACCAAGCTGTACGAAGACATTGTGCAGTTCAACGAGATCACGATTTCGCACCGCTACCCCACCAAAATCAATGGCCATTACGTCATCGATCCCAGCCCGATTCCGCGATACGACGTGCCGCGTTTGCACCATTGCCCCAATCTGGTTTTGCTGGGCGCTGGTCGCGAAAAGAAAATATACGCAGTACCGCCTTACACAAGCGCAGTGCCTTTGGCATTCGAAGACGTGCCGTTCCGCACGGAAAACTTTCTGGATTCGCAGGGAAATCGCCATGCTTGCATGCGGTGTGGCTGTACACACAGTTTTCTGGATGAAGTAATCAGTGAACAGGGCGAGCGTCAGTACCAATGTTCTGACAGCGATTACTGCAACGATCAACTGGCGGTGCTCAAGTTGAATCAGGCTGAAGGGGTCAATGCATGAAGCCAATTCTCAGTGTTCAAGGCTTAAGCAAAATTCATGGCCGTGGTTGCTCCAAGTGCATCGAGACCACAGGCCCCGAGCAAGAGACCAATATTTGCAGTTGGTGTGGCTCGGTGGTGGCGGCGCACGATGTCAGCTTCGAGCTTCACCCCGGTGAAATTCTGGGCATCATGGGCGAGTCGGGCAGTGGCAAATCCACTGTGGTGAAAACCCTGTTCTTCGATGAAGAACCCACCCGGGGTTCGGCGCAATTTTTTGAGCACGACCATGCATGGAACCTGTTCGACCTGAACGCCGCGCAACGCCGCTGGCTGCGCAACCACCGCTTCGGCATGGTGTATCAAAACCCACACCTGGGCTTGAATTTCAATGTGTCAGCCGGTGGCAATATCGCAGAGCGTTTGTTGATGAGCGACCTGGTGAACTACAAAGCCATTCGCGAACGCGCGCTCGATTTGCTGGCCCGTACGGAAGTACTGGCCGACCGTATCGACGATTCGCCGAAGAAGTTTTCAGGTGGCATGCAGCAGCGTGTGCAAATTGCCAAGGCCCTGGCCACACAACCGCCCCTGCTGTTTCTCGACGAAGTCACCACGGGTCTGGATCTTTCTGTTCAAGCCCGCATTCTCGACTTGATTCTTGAAATTCAGCAGGAACTGAAAACCGCCATGGTAGTGGTCACTCACGATTTGGGCGTGATCCGCCTGTTGACCAGCCGGGCCATGGTCATGAAGTACGGCCGCGTGATTGAAACCGGGCTGACCGATCAAATTCTTGAAGACCCCCAGCATGCGTATACGCAACGCCTGGTGGCTTCTGCCTTGTAAAGGTTGGCAATACACATGAATCCGATTCTTGACATTCAAAACCTCAGCAAGCACTTCACCTTGCATGAACAGGGTACGCGAATACCCTCGTGCAGCCAGGTGAATTTAAGCGCAACGCCAGGGCAGTTGACCGCCTTGGTGGGCCCCACAGGCGCCGGCAAGTCGTCGGTGTTGAAGTGTGTTTATCGCACCTATTTGCCCAGCAGCGGCAGCATGCTTTTTACGCAAGAAGATGGAAGCACCATTGATTTAAGCGGTGCCAGCGAAAGTGAAATGCTTCAGCTTCGCGAACGTGACATTGGTTTTGTCACCCAGTTTCTGCACTGCCTGCCGCGCAAGGCTGCTGTTGACATTGTGGCAGCACCACTGGTGCGGCAGGGCGAAAGCGCGAGCAGTGCACGCAACAAGGCATGCGAATTACTCAGCACACTGAATGTGCCGGAAAGGCTGTGGAACGTACCACCGGCCACGTTTTCGGGTGGAGAAAAACAGCGCGTCAACCTGGCCCGTGGTTTGATTGCCAAGCCACGCTTGTTGTTGCTGGATGAGCCCACGGCCAGCCTGGACCCCGACACCACCGACCGTGTGGTCGATTTACTGAACAGCATTAAACAACAAGGCGTGGCCATGTTGGCAATTTTTCACCACCCGGCACTGGTTGAACGCCTGGCCGACAACGTGGTTGAACTGGCCATGGCCAAACACACACTGGAGTTACACGCATGAACAAGCAACTTTTAATCAACGCCCGCGTGGTGCTGCCACACGGTGTATTCAACAACATGGCCGTGTTGATCGAAAACGGGGTGATTACTGCCCTGGATCCTGATTCAACAAGCGGCGCACAAACCATTGACCTGAAGGGCGCCATGCTGATGCCTGGTCTGGTCGATTTGCACTGCGACGCACTTGAAAAAGAAGTGGAGCCACGACCGGGTGTGCACTTTCCAGTGAATTTTGCCTGTGCACAGGCCGACAAGCGCAATGCTGCAGCGGGTGTCACCACCATTTACCATTCCCTGTCATTTGCCAATCACGAGCTGGGGGTGCGCAACAACACCTTCGCAGCCGAACTGGCCCGCGCCGTGCATGCCTGGCAAAAGTATGCCTTGGTCGACAATCGCGTGCACGCCCGTTATGAAGTCACCGACGAAACTGCGGTGCCAGTGCTCACCGATTTGCTGGTGCATGGCGATGCACATTTGATTTCTTTCATGGACCATACACCTGGTCAGGGTCAGTTCAAAAGCGTGGAGGCCTATCGCAATTACCTGGGCAAAACCTACAAAAAAAGCGATGAAGAATTCGACGCCATACTGCAACAAAAATTGAAAGCAGCACAGGGTGCAACGGCCCGCATGGAAGCATTGGCCAGTGTGGCAAAAGCCCACGGTGTTTCCATTGCCAGCCACGACGACGACAGCCCTGAGAAGGTCAGCATTGTTCACAGCCTGGGTGCGGTTATTTCCGAATTTCCAATCAATCTGGAAACTGCGCAGGCTGCGAAAGCCAAAGGCTTGGCCACTTTGTTTGGTGCACCCAATATTCTGCGCGGCAAATCGCAATCGGGTTCCATGCGCGCACTCGATGCAGTCATCAACAAGGTGGCCGATTGTTTGTGTGGCGATTACTCACCTGCAGCCTTGCTGCCAGCGGCTTTGGCCTTGCCTGCACTGGCGGGTATTTCAATCAGCGAAGCCGTGGCATTGGTTACATTGAACCCCGCGCGCGCGGCAGGCCTGAATGACCGTGGGCAAATTGCTGTGGGCAAGCGGGCCGATTTGATTGCAGTGGCCCACCCCGACAACTTGCCGCAAGTGGAACGCGTGTGGGTGGCCGGCAAACCCGTATTCAGCGCACAGTTCGCCAACCTGCACCCCGTAGTCAACCCAGTACCCAGTGCGGAGCATTCGCTTGTCTAACCGCCTGCTTTATGTGGTGGGGCCCAGCGGCAGCGGGAAAGATTCCATCATGGCCCATGCCCGTGCGCAGCTTGCCGGGCAGCCCATGGTGCAGTTTGCGCACCGCTACATCACGCGGCCAGCCAATTCAGGGGGTGAAAATCACATTGCCCTGTCGCAGGCTGAATTCAATGCCCGCATTCAGGCAGGCTTGTTTGCCATGTATTGGCACAGCCATGGCAACAGCTACGGCATTGGCGCTGAAATCAATCAATGGCTGAGCAAGGGCATCACCGTGGTGGTGAATGGTTCACGTGAATACCTGCCCCAGGCCATGCAGAACTACCCCGAACTGTTGCCGGTCACCATCGAGGTGGCGCATGATGTTTTGAAAGCGCGTTTGATGCAACGCGCTCGCGAATCTGAAGCCGAGATTGATGCGCGAATCAGCCGCAACATGATTCTGCAGCTTAGCCACCCGGCGGGCATCACTGTGTCCAACAATGGATCACTTGAAGATGCAGGCGCAGCATTGGTCAATTTGATCGAACAACACAGCAAGGTGACCTTGTGCGAATAACTTATCTGGGAACCGGCGCAGCCGGTGGTGTGCCGCGTTACGGTTGTAACTGCGCAGCCTGCGAGCGTGCCGAAAACAACCGTGTGTTTGTGCGCAGGCCCTGTTCTGCCCTGATCGAAGATGAAGACACACGCGTGGTACTCGATGCCGGTTTAATGAATCTGCACGATCGTTTTCCACTGGGCAGCTACAGCGCAATCGTACTCACCCACTTTCATCCCGATCACGTGCAGGGTTTGTTTCACCTGCGTTGGGGTGTGTCGGGTCAGGTGCCTGTGTACTGTCCACCCGACTCTGAAGGATGTGCTGATCTGTTCAAGCATCCGGGCATTCTCGAGTTCAAACCTCAAACCAAGTTCAAGCCTTTTCTAATCGGGTCTTTGACTTTCACACCTTTGCCCTTGATTCATTCCAAAGTCACTTTCGGTTACTTGATCGAAAATCGCCAGGGTGTTCGCTTTGCATACCTTACCGATACAGTGGGCCTGCCACCCAAAACACTGGAATTGCTTCAACAGAGCAAACCGCAAGGTTTGGCGATTGATGCCACCGACCCGCCCAGCAACAACGCCAGTGCGCCTGGCGGCAATCACAACGACTGGAATCAGGCGCTGACCTTGATTGAACAAATCAAACCGGTACGTGCGTGGCTAACCCACCTGAATCACCGCAGCGACACCTGGCAAATGTTGAATAACCCGGTGTTGCCGCAAGGGGTGCAGGTGGCCTGCGACAATGCCATCATCGAACTTCAATGACCCAGGCCGCCCTGTTCATTGGCCTTTCGGTGTGCATGCATGTGGTGTGGAACCTCATGGCCCGCCAGCAGCCCAAAGCGCGTTATGTGCTGTGGTGGGTGTTAATCGGTCACTTGGTGCTTCTTGCTCCGTGGGGGCTTTACACGCTGTTTCAGCACACCCGTTTCACGCCTGAATTTCTTGCCCTCGCCGCCACCTCAGCCTCAGCCAACGCCTTGTACTTTCTGGGTTTGAAAAAGGCCTACGACCATGCGCCTGTCGCTTTGGTGTATCCCTTGGTGCGCAGCTCGCCCTTGCTAATTGCCTTGTGGGGCTTGTGGCTGTTTGATCAGCAACTCAGCATGGCCGCCTGGGTGGGCATTGCCATCAGTGTTTTGGGTTTGGCCTTGCTCGCCGACACCGGGCGCGGCAGTGCCAACAAATCTGCATTGCCTTGGGCCTTTCTCGCCATGCTCTGCACCAGCGTGTATTCGCTCAGCGACAAGTTCGCCACGGCACACATCGACAGCTTTGCAGGGCTTTTGGGCTTTGTGTCGTTTGGCTATTTTGCTGCATGGTTGGTGCTTACCCTTGAACTGAAACACAGCACAGGTCGTTGGGTTCCTGCGGAGCGTCCTCCCCTGTGGGTGATTGCAGTGGGTGGCCTGTGTGTGGGCCTGGCTTATGTGTTGGTCATCGCGGCCATGCGCAGCATGCCTGCTGCTGTGGTGGTGGCCTTCACCAATGCGGGCATCGTGTTGGCCACTTTGGCGTCCATCTTCCTGTTCAAGGAAAATGCACACTGGAAAATGCGTTTGGCCGCTGCGGCAACTATTGTCGGTGGTTTGGTGGTGTTGCGTTTCTAGGCACTTTTTAAGTTTCAATTCAGGTGAATCGGGTACATTACTTTCATCATGAAAGCCCGTGCCCTCACTTTTCTGCTTGTTCTGCTCTGCTCTGCCTCGGCGCTATCGCCCTTTGCGCATGCAGATGACGACAAACGTATTCGCCAACTGCAGCGCAGTGGCGAAATTCTCTCGCTTGAGCAAATTTTTGATCGGGCACGCAAGGTCAAGCCAGGGCGCATCGTCGATGTCGATCTCGACAAAGACGATGGACGTTACCTCTATGAAATAGAATTGCTTGAAAGCAGTGGCAAGGTGTGGGAAATGGAGTTCGATGCCCGCACGGGTGAACTTCTGCAACTGGAACAGGACGATTAAGCGCCATGCGATTGCTGTTGGTAGAAGATGACCCGGTATTGGGCGCCCAGTTGCACAAACAACTGGGCAAGGCTGGGTACGCCGCCGACTGGGTGCAAAATGGCACCGAGGCCGAGGCGCAAGGCTGCATCGAACCTTATGATTTGGTGGTGCTCGACCTGGGCCTGCCAGGAAAATCAGGTTTGGATGTGTTGAAAGGCTGGCGTGCACAAGGCCTGAAGTTGCCAGTCATCGTGCTGACCGCACGGGGCACCTGGCAGGAAAAAGTGGAAGGTTTTAATGCCGGCGCCGACGACTATGTACCCAAGCCCTTTCAAACCGAAGAACTGCTGGCCCGCATTGGTGCCGTTCTGAAACGCGCCGTGGGCACTGCACCCGAGTCACTCAAGGCCAAAGGACTGCTGCTCGACGAAACACTGCAAACCGTGAAGGTCGACAATGAAGAACCCCAACAACTCACCGGCACAGAATTCCGCTTGCTGCGCTATTTCATGTTGCACCCCGGGCAGCCCTTGAGCAAAACAAGGTTGACCGAGCATGTGTATGAATACGACGCCGACAAAGACAGCAATGTGATGGAGGTGTATGTGAATCGCCTGCGCAAGAAAATCGGCGCGCAGTGGATACAAACCCGCAAAGGGCAAGGCTATGTGTTTGGCGAGCCCGCACCATGAATTCACTGCGCAACCGTTTGTCGTTTGGTTTGATTGTCAGCCTCATGGTGTTGTTGCTGGCGCAGTGGTGGCTTTCATCAAGGGCCATTGAAAACCTGCTGGAAAAACAATTGCTCGACCAGTTGCAGCAAGACAGCGAAGCCTTGTTGGCCGGTGTTGAGTTTGATGCCACTGGTGCCCTGGCGTTGAGCACCAGCGGTTTGGTACCCGCCTATCAACAGCCTTATTCAGGTACTTACTTTGCCCTGCAACACCAGGCGGATGTTCGCTATTCACGTTCGCTTTGGGATGCTGATTTCAGTGTGCCAACACCCAGTGGTTCAGAAGTATTCACCACCCGCCAGCCAGGGCCTGATAGTCAATACCTCTTGGTTCATGCCCGCAACTATGAAAAAGACAATCAACAATTCACGATTGCCATGGCGCGCGACATTACACCGTTGCGCAACAACCTTGCGCAATACCAACTGGCCAACGCTGGTTTCTCGGCCCTCTTTTTATTGGCGTTGGTATTGATTCAACGCTGGATTGTGATCAACACTTTAAAACCGCTCAGTGGGGTGCAAGCTGCATTGGCCCGTTTGCAACAAGGTGAAATCACGCAGCTCGAATTTCAGGGACCCGATGAAATCAAACCCTTGGTTGTTGAACTGAACCGTTTGCTCACCGCGATCGATCAACGTTTGAAACGTTCCCGCGAGGGCATGGGCAATTTGGCCCACGCCTTGAAAACCCGGCTCGCCCGCCTGTCGCAACTCAGCGATGAATCAGACCGCAAGCACTTTGTTCAAGAAGTTCAAACCCTGACTGTTGAAGTGGCTCGTCTGATTGATCGCGAAACTGCCCGCGTGCGGGTGGTGGGTGATTTGCGACCAGGCCAGCGAGTTGACTTGCTTGAAATACTGAATGCTTTGGTGGGCAGTTGCAAAGCGCTTTATCGTGACAAGGCACTAAACTTTGTCGTTCAAGTACCCCATGGCGCCACCCTGCTTGGTGATCGCGAAGACCTGTTCGAACTGTTCGGTAATTTAATTGACAATGCATCGAAATGGGCCAATACGCAGGTGTTTATTTCACTTCAGGGCACCACCGTCGAAATCAGCGATGACGGCCCGGGTTGCCCCCCCGGCATGTTGGCCGAAATCACGCAGCGCGGTTTTCGTGCAGATGAAAACACACCGGGCAGTGGTTTGGGTTTGGCGATTGCACAAGACATTGCAGGTACCTATGGCGCAGCGCTCGAATTTGCCAACAACTCGCCCGGGCTTGTGGTGCGTATCACCTTCAAGCCGGGCACTTTGATTTAAAACCAGTCTTTGTCAACCTTCAACACCTTGCCGGTTTTCGCATCCAGGTCCACTTCAACCTCGCGGCCATCGGCATTCACAACTTCCACTTCCCACTTCCAGCCTTTGGCATAGTCGCGGTCGTCCAGTTCAAGTTCAGTCACAACGCCAGGGGCTTCTTTCAGTGCAATTTCGCGGGCCTGCTCTGCATTGATCAAACCAAAGGCTTTCACAATTTCAGTGTCCCGAGTCATGTCCTGGTGATCATCGCCAGCATGGGAGGCTTTGGGCAAAGCGATGAATGTTGCAATCAGCAAGGCAACAGCCAGGGCGGACAGTGTGGGGGTAGGGCGTCGAATCATCTTGTTTCTCCAGTGTGGGTTCAATGTGTTCCCAGTGTAGAAAAGCGAGATGAATTGAAGCTGAAAATTCAGCGCCTAGTTGTTTGGTTTAATTTGACTGCGCAGCAAAGCCTGGATTTCAGAAATTTTGGGTGGCTTGGCCAACACTGCATCAATATGGGGTATCACTGCCGTTTGCGCATCCAGTTGCTTTCCCCAACCGGTCAGCAAGGTGACAGGGCATTGCTTGTTGATATTTTTCAAGGCCTCGGCCACCTGGCGACCATCCATGCCTGGCATGCCCAAATCAGTAATCACGGCATCAAACGGGTTACTCTCTGCAATCGCTTTGGTAAACAGCTCGATACCGTGTGGCCCTGAACTGGCAATTTGAATGCGGTGGCCACTGGCACTTAAACCGTCGCGTAGTGCACCCAGCACTTTGGTGTCGTCATCAATCAGTAAAACATGAAACGAATTACTAAACTCCTTGTCTTGATTCTCAGGTGGTTGCACCTTGTGTTGTCGACACCCGGTGGGTAGCAAAATTCGCACTGTGCTACCGCGATTTTCTTCGCTGTCAATTTCTATTTGCCCGCGCATCCGCTTAACAATGCCGTATACCATGGCCAGCCCAAGGCCTGTGCCGCGTTCGCCTTTGGTGGTGTAGAAGGGCTCCAGGCATCGCTTTAACGTTTCTTCGTTCATGCCTACGCCGGTGTCGCGTATTTCAATCACCACCTGGTCATGATCGCTGTTTTTTTCCAGCCGGGTCGACAGAGTAATGGCACCTCCTTTGGGCATGGCATCCACAGCATTGAAAATCAGATTGGTGAGCGCTTCTCGCAACTCGGGTTCCGAGGCATCAATGTCCGGTACGTTCTCGCCGAACGACAGCTTAAAATCAATTGAAATACCGTTGCGCAAGGGGATGTCATGCCATCGCGCCTTGGTCAGTTCCATGGCCTGTTCACACACCTGGGTCAGGTTCACGCGTGTCAGTTCTACGCCTTCCTCTTGCCGTCGGGAAAATTGCCCCATGCGGTCTACAGTTCGGGCCACGTCATCAATGGCCAGTTGAATGGTTTGCAATTGCTTGCGGCCCCGTTCGCTCAAATTCACTTCTGAACCCAACAAGGCATCCGTGTACAAAGCCACGGGCGAAATCGCATTGTTGATGTCGTGTGCAATGCCACCCGCCATCTCTGCCAATGCGCGCAGTCGTTCTTGCTGCAACACCAGTTGTTGCGTACGCTGCAAGTTCAAGTAGGCTTCCTGCAACTCCTGAAGCAAGGCGGTTTGTGCCAATGCCAAGGCCACGTGTTCGGCAAGCTGGCGCAGAAACTCAAGTTCGTCGGGCGAGAATGCGTCCAGCCCTTTGCGCGCTGTGGTAATAATGCCCAGCACCTTGTTTTCATGCATCAGCGGTGCAATCACCATGCTGTCCAGCCCTGCAAGCTCATGCATACCTTCGCCGGTCAGGCACATGCTGCCACCCAAGTCCGGCTGGTACACAAACTCGCCCAACAATGCTCGTTCCAGATGAACTCCTCTGGCGGGAATCGACTCGTGCAGGAAAAACCCGATTCGATTTGCAGAAACCTCAGTGACATTTCCCAGTGAGCGGAATGCGATGGTGCCGTCCTGTCGGGAGTACGACGCAGTCAGACAAAAATCGGCGGGCAATTCTTTTTCAATGCTGTTGGTGACCACCTGGTAAATACTGTCCAGATCGTGGCGGTTGCCTATGGCTCGCGTAATTTCATTGAGCAAACTCATTCGAGTCAGCTGGGCATTGCTTCGTCGCTCAGCCTGTCGAATATGGGTCATATCGGTCATTCCGCCAATCATGCGTATGCCTTTGCCCTGTTCGTCCCTGATCACATAACCTCGATCCATGACGTCCAGCCAATTCCCATTCGCATGTGCGAAACGATATTCATCTTGCCAGCTCTCAACACTTGAATTAATTGCGGTAAAAATACTTTTTACAGCGCGTTCCCGATCATCCGGATGAATTCGGTTAATCCACGAGTCATTGCTGGGTTCAACTTTGCTTCGGTCAAAGCCAAACAGATTTTCAAACCCTTCATTCCACCAAATCTCGTCCGTGACCAGATTCCAGTCCCAGATGCAATCTCTGGATGCACTGGCCAACAACCGGAACCGTTCAGATCCTTCTTTCAGTGCTGCTTCAGCTTGTTTTCTTTCCGTGATGTCACGTTCAATTGCAACCCAGTGGGTGTACCAGCCAGTTTCGTCTGCAACCGGAACAATCTCCAATTCCAGCCAAAACATTTCGCCACTCTTGGTGTAGTTAATCAGTTCTTCACGAACTGGTTTCCAGTCCTTTAAGGCACTGTGTATGCGGTTCAATGCATCGCGCTGCGTGAGTTCTCCTTGCAAAATTCGGGGTGTTTTCCCGATTGCTTCTTCTCTTGAGTATCCAGTGCGTCTGACGAAAGCATCATTCACATAGAGAATTTTAGGACCGTCGCCATCCACAGGCTCGGCCTCTGTAATCAGCACAATGTCGTTGAGGCGTTCCACACAGGTTTCAAGCAACTTCAGTCGCTCGGCGTTGCGGCCTCGTTCCTCGGCAAACAACAGATTCTCGAAGGCGAAAGACAAATTCTTGGCCACAGTTTTCAGCAACTGGCGCACTTCGTTGGTGAAAAAATGAACGCCTGCTCCAAACAACACCAAGCTCGCCCGCAGTCTGCCCTGCGCATGAATGGGCAGTATGGCAAATGACTCAAGTCCTTCTTCAATGGCCTGTTTGTGCCACATTCTCGCTTGCGGTTCTTCGGCCACGTTTTGGCAAATGTGCATTTTTCCGGCACGCAGGCGATCCACCAATTCATGATCGCGGGGCAAGGTGGTGGTCTTCATGATTTGCGAAACAAACTCTTGCTGAGATCCGTCGGCGGCAGTCACTTTCAGATCGCTTAAATCCTTGCCAAATTCGCACACCCAAGCCAAGGGCAGTCCACCGAGCGAGCAAAACACGCTGCACACTTCTTGAAGCAATTTCTCGGGCTTGTCCAGGGTGGTCGTAATTTCGTTCACGCGGTGCTGGGCTTCCAGCAAGCGGTTCATGTGCATCAAGGTCAGTACCGCGAGCTTGGAATCGGTGATGTCCTGAAAGGCACCCTGTACCCGAACAATCTCACCTTTCTCGTTGCGCACAGCCTCGCCCACCACACGCGCCCAAATTCGTCGACCACTGGCCGAGCGCATTTCAGGCTCCAGCGCAAATGGAAGTCCTTCTGTTGAGCAGCGGGCCAGCGCAGCCTCTACAATTTTCTTCCACTTGCCGTGGTAATGGCGCAGGGCATCGTCATAACTTGTGGGCAGTTGGCCTTTGGCAATTTCAAGAATATCGAATACTTCTTCTGACCAGTAAAGCCGGGGCACCGGCCCCAATTCAATGGCCCACGCACCCAGTTTGGCCAGGCGACCGCCAATGCGCTGCAGCGCTTCGTTGCGTTTCAGTTTGTCTTCCGCTCGGCGACGCTCGGTCACATCGCGTTGAATCGATGCAAAGTAGGGCACCTCGCCGTTCGAGCTCACCACCGGCACAATGTCCATTTCAAGCCAGTGGGGCTTGCCACTTTTGCCATAATTGATCAGTTCAACATGCACCGATTCTTTCTTGAGCAGGGCAGCTCGAACTTTTTCCAGCTCGGCTTTGTCGGTCTCGGGGCCTTGTAACAAGCGCGGGCTTTTGCCAACCACTTCATCGCGGTGGTAGCCCGTTACTTTTTCAAAGGCAGAGTTCACATACACAATGCGAGGGCCTGGTGCATCAATTGGCGTGGCCTCGGTAATCATCACGATGTCATTGAGCCGTTCTATGCAGGCCCCCAACAATTCCGAGCGTTGCGGGTCAATTTTTTCGTCAGTTGTGTTGGCCAACTCCAGGCTTGGTGTTTCCGCCACAGCAATGGCCACGTGCGGGTTGGTGTTGCTGCGGAGTATTGGCAGGGTCAGTGTAAACACGGCGCCCTTGTCGGGTGCGGACACGGCACTGATGTGGCCGCCATGCCGTTCAATGATTCGTTTGACATTGGCCAGACCCATGCCGTGCCCTTCAAAATCATGGGCATTGTGCAGGCGGTGAAAGGGCTTGAAAAGACCGTCGGCCCGGTCAGGGTCAAAACCTGCGCCGTTGTCAATCACCTTGATTTCAACAGCGTCATTCAGAATATTGGCTTCAACCACAATGGCTGGAAGTTCGCGGATCTGGCTGAATTTCAGGGCATTTGAAAACAGGTTGACAAACACCTGCTCCAGCAGCGATTCATCGCCTTCAATGTCGGGCAGTTTGGCAATACTCCAGTCGGCCTGTCTCAAACCTTCGGTCGATTCAACCAACGCCCGTGCTTTTTCCACTACCTCGTTCAACACCACTTGGTTGAACTTCAACTCGCCCGAGCCTAGTCGCGCAAAAGCCAGAAGATCAGACACCAACTGACCACCGCGTGCGCTGGCCTCGTTGATACGCAGCAGGTAGCGTTGCTCCTGTTCGTCAAGCTTGCTTTGAGCCCGACGCGTCAGGCTGCCCGCAAATCCCTGAATAATGTGACAAAGTGAATTCAGGTCGTGAGCAACACGCCCGGCAAAGTGGTCCAGTTCATGGTTCATCTCCAGCAAGCGTGAATTGCTGCTGGAAAGATCGCGAATCAACTGCGTGTTCTGAAGTTTTAGTTTGCGCACCTCAATGGCACGGTTCACCACCGGCATCAACTCGCTGACCTTGAAAGGTTTCAGGATGTAATCCAGCACCCCAAGTTTCATGGCGTCTACAGCCGTTTTAATGCTGCCGTGGCCGGTCATCAGCACTGCACTCAAATCAGGATCGATTTGGCGCGCACGCTGCACCAGCTCAATGCCGTCCATGCCGGGAAGGCGTAGATCGGTGAGCAGCACGTCAAAGCTTTGGCTTTTCAGGTGCTTCAGGGCGGGGGCTGGTTCAGAAAACCCTTTGACTTCAAATCCCGCGTCCTGCAGCAGCGAGCACAGCGCTTCAAGTTGGGGTTTTTCATCATCCACGACGATTATTCGGAACTGCTCGAGCATCTAAAACTCCGGTCGTCGGCTAGGTTTAGCAGATTCGCTGATTACAATGTCTCACAATTACTGGATTTCCTTGAATGAATCAATACCCTCTTTTGAGAAACGCTTCATTGGCGTTTCCATTCGTCCTGATCTGGACCAGCGCCTTTCCCGCTGCAAAAATTGGTTTGATCGACAGCCCGCCACTGCTCTTTTTAACCTTGCGTTTTTTGGTGGCCGGGGCTTTGATGCTGGCCTGGGCACACTGGCGGGGAACACTTCGCAAGTTAACCCTGCAAGAGTTGGGCGTGTTGAGTGCCTTGGGTTTGTTGAATCATGCGCTTTATCTGGGTCTGAGTTGGACCGGCATGGGCAGCCTGTCCTCGGGTTTGTCCACCATTCTTATTAGTGCAAACCCTATTGTGGTTGCCGTGTTGTCTTCGTTTTTGTTGCGCGAACCCCTCACCCGCCAAAAGGTGCTGGGTCTGGCTCTGGGTTTTTTGGGTGTGGCCTTTATTGTTCGCAACCGAATCGGCTCTACTACAGACACCCTTGAGGGTTTCTTGCTGGTATTGGCGGCTTTGTTAACCCTGGCTTTCGGTACCGTGCTGTATAAAAAATGGCCCGTGCGCACCGACATCGTCACCGGAACCGGTTTTCAGATCATTCTCAGTGGTCTGTTGCTGTTGCCTGTGGCGCTATTCATGGAGGACTGGTCTGCAATCGCCTGGACGCCATCATTCGCAGGTGCATTTGCCTGGCTGGTGTTGGTGGTGTCCATTACCGGTTATCAGCTGTGGTTTAACCTGCTGGAGCGCGGCAGTGCCAGTGCCGCCAGCGTGTGGTTTTTCTTAACACCCCCGTTGGGTTTGCTGGCAGGCGCATGGCTGCTGGATGAGCCTTTGAACTGGATCGATTTCATCGGCATTGTTCCCGTGGTTTTGGGGATTGTGTTGGTGACCCGGGCCCGCTAAAAAACCACAAAAAAAGGCGAACCGCATGGGCTCGCCAAAACAGCAATTTTAAGGTCGGAGATGACGACAGGCTTGCTGAGCGCCCGTCAGGGGAAAACTGGAATCAGGAGTTGGGCAGCAACACGCTGTCCACCACGTGAATCACGCCGTTGGATTGGGTGACGTTCGCAATGGTTACCTCGGCCGTACCGCCTTTTTCGTCAACCAGCACCACCTTGTCGCCTTGCAGTTTTGCGCCCAGCGAGGCACCCGATGCTGTTTTCAAGGTGGCCATGCCGCCAGCCTGAACAATCTTGTTGCTCAAATCGGCCGCTGTGATTTTGCCGGGCACCACGTGGTAGGTCAGCACACCCTGCAGGGCCGACTTATTTTCTGGTTTCAGAAGAGTATCCACGGTACCGCTGGGCAGTTCTGCAAACGCGTCATTGGTGGGTGCAAATACAGTGAATGGGCCTTTGCCTTTCAAGGTATCGACCAAACCAGCTGCTTGCACGGCAGTTACCAAGGTGGTGTGGTCTTTTGAATTGACAGCGTTGTCGACAATGTCTTTGCTGGGCAGCATGGGCGCGCCACCCACCATGATTTCGGCATGGGCAGGCAGGCTAAAAGCGGCTGCTGAAACTGCAATAGAACCAATCAGGCTTGCTGTCGTGAGTTTTGATTTCAACATGTTTACTACCTCCAGTTGGAATTTCAAGCTACAAGATTTTCCAAACGTCCCGGCTGTTGAACCGAAATCGTTAACTGTTCGAGGCAGTTGTGCCCGCGAAGTTCAGCCTCCACGGGTTAAGTTTTGTTAAGGTTTGCAAGACGTAGTCAAGGGCTTTGTAGCCGGCCAATCACCGTTATTTCGCCTGTGGTGCTGGACCGGAACAGCACCACTTCACCGGAGTCAGGATAAACACCGGTCAGGGCAGTGGTGTTCACTTGGTGAGTAACATACAGCACTTTGTCGCCAGGTTGCAGTGTGGCAAGGTGTTCTTTCAACGCGGTGGTTTGATCCGCGCTGCTGCCCCGCCCCTGGAAAAACGAATTCAAGGCAGGAAGTGCTTGTACCTTGCCCAGATTCAACTCTTGCGCGGTGTCCAGGCACCTGCACCATTGGCTGGAGAAAATCGCGGTCAACTGGACTCCCTGGCTTCGAATGGCTTTACCCAGTGCCCTGGCTTCTTCCCGCCCTGCTGCACTTAAATTGCGTTGGGTTTTGCAGTTGCCCAGGGTAAAACCTTCAGGGTCACCAAAACCGGGTGCACTGGCGTGGCGCATAATCGCATGAACCCCAGGCTGTTTCCAAAGGTCCCAAACCTCGGCTTGGCTATGCCCCGAGGTTGAGAACAGAACGAGTGGGATTAAAACAAGAAATTGAGCAATTCGATGCTGCATGAATTCACCCTCTGGGATTGACCCAAGTGGACTGGTTGTTCAGTCCTTAAAACAAAAAAGCCAGTTTACACTGGCTTTTTTGTTTGGGTTATCCATTCACTGGGTAGCCCGAATTGACTGCTTGTACGGCTACTTATGCTTCAGCCTGCGCCATCGCTTTCAGTTTTTCACGCTTGGCTTTCGAACGCAGGTTCAACAACTCAACCAGCAGCGAGAAGCCCATTGCGCTGTACAGGTAAGCCTTGGGCACGTGTTGGCCGAAGCTCTCGGCGATCAGCAGCATACCCACCATCATCAGGAAGGCCAGCGCCAATACTTTCACAGAGGTGTGTGCTTCAACGAATTCGCCAATTGATTTGGCAAACAGCATCATCACGCCCACGGCCACCATCACTGCAGCAATCATCACCTCGATATCGTCGGCCATACCCACCGCAGTAATCACGGAGTCCAAGCTGAACACAATGTCCAGAATACCGATCTGGATGATGGAGTACCAAAACAGTTTGGCACCGGTTTTCTGAATGGCCGCACCGGCCTCCAGCTCTTCTTCAACCTGGTGTGGCGCTTCCACTTCCAGGTAAATTTCCTTCGAGGCCTTCCATAACAGGAACAGGCCCCCGAAGAAGAGCACCAAGTCTCGCCCGGTGATTGCTTTTTCCATGACGGTAAACAAGGGTTCGGTCAAACCAATGATCCAGGACAGGGAGAACAGCAGACCCACACGAGTCGCCATTGCGAACATCAAACCGAACTGACGCACGCGGTCGCGAATGTCTGCGGGCAATTTCGACACCAACACGGTAATGAACACAATGTTGTCGATACCCAGCACGATTTCCAAAGCCGTCAAAATCGCAAAAGCGATCCAAACGTTTGGATCCATTAGTAATTCCATAAAACACCCCGTTTTTTAGTCAAATTCAACAGCCCGCTATTTTGCACCACATTTCGCATGGTGGGTGATCATTTCGTATTCTGACTGCTTATTGCCAAGCGATTTAACAACAAATTGAACTGGATCGGTTTGGCAAAATGATAGTTAAAGCCCGCGGCTACGGCCCGCTCAATATCACTGTCGAAAGCATAGCCTGTCAATGCGGCAATTTCGCATTGCTGATTGGGGCCAGTTGTGGCGCGAATTTTTTCAGCCACTTCATAGCCCGATAGCTTGGGCATGTCGATGTCCAGCAAAATAAAGTCATAAGGTTCAATCATCGCCTTGTTCAAGGCTTCTTTTCCGTCCCTGGCCACCTCAACCACATGCGCGTCTTTTTGCAAGAAGGTCTGGATCAGCTTGATATTCAGTGGTGTGTCGTCGGCCACCAGCACGCGCAAGGGCCTAACCGGCAAGATTCTCTCTTGGCTCTGACTGTCCAGCTGATGCTCGCGTTTCAGGGTGACCGAGAACATCACCTGTGTGCCTTGGCCTGGCTCTGACTCCAGCTGAATTTCTCCGCCCATCGCATTGACCAGGCTTTTTACGATTGACAAGCCAAGCCCAGTGCCGCCAAACCTGTTTTCCCGGTCGGTGTGTACCTGCGAGAACGGCTTGAACAGCAGTGATTGTTTCTCTTTCGGAATACCGAGGCCCGTGTCACCCACTTCAAAAGTGATCAGGTCTTCATTCGGGCTAATTTGAGTGTTGCTAACAGTTAGACTCACTTTGCCGTGAGAAGTGAACTTGATCGCATTAGATAGCAGATTTTGAAGGATTTGACGCAAGCGGCCCATGTCGCCTGAGAAAATTTGGTGCTCGCCCAGTTTGTTGTTCAGCTCAAACTTCACACCTTTGGATTCGCAGGTCAGGCGGGGCAATTCTGTGCTGCCCTTGAGCAATTGCTCCATCAAGAATGGCGAATCTACAAGCTTGACCATGCCCGACTCCAGTTTCGAGAAGTCAAGAATGTCATTGAGAATCGCCGAGAGGGTTTCGGAGGACTGCACCAGATAACCGGCCTGCTCCTTCAGTTCGCCGGCTGGCAAGTCCATTTCAAGCAAACGCGCAAAACCCATGATGCCGTTCAAAGGCGTGCGGATTTCATGGCTCATAGTGGCCAAAAAACGGCTTTTTTCTGCATTGGAGTCTTTCTCGGCCTTGGCTGCAATGGCTGTCTCACGCAGTCTGCTTTCAAGTTCAAGCTGCACGGTGCGGTCCAGGTGAGTACCCACCACTCGGGTCGGCTTGCCGTGTTCATCCCGCACAATCAGCGCTTTGGCCAAAATTTGCACCCAATGGCCGTTCTTGTGAGCCATGCAGAATTCTGCTTCGTAGGAGTCCTTTTCCGGATTGTCCAAAGCGTCGGCCAGTGCTTTCTTGGCCAATTCAAGGTCATCGGGCGCGGTCAGTCGCTCCCAGGTGCCAAAGTCATTGCTCAGTTCATGGTCTTCATAGCCCAACAGGCGTTTCCAGCTCGGTGAAAAATACACCTTCTGGGTCGTAATTTCCCAGTCCCACAGGCCATCGTGTGAGCCTTCCATGGCCAGCTTGAATCGTTCTTCACTCTCGGCCAAGCTGTCCCGGATTAGCCGTTCCTCGGTCACATCCTTGCACATTAAAATAATGCCGCCCCGGTGCCCGTCGGGCTTCAGCCAAGGCTCTATCGCCCAGTCCAGCCAAATGGTGTGTCCGTCCTGGCTGGTCCAGGGATCAGATGTGGCGGAGATACTCTCACCCGCCAAACCAGCCCTGTGTGCCTGGCGCCAGCGTTCATGCAGGTTGGGCACCACATCGTAGTGGTTTTTGCCCACCAGACTGCCCTTGTGACCGTTTGCAAAAGTTTGCACCCAGCGCGAAGAGGCCGCCACGTAGTTCATTTCGGTGTCAAACATCGCAATTGGAATGGGGGCCTGCACAATCAGCGCTTCAACCACCCAATAGCTTTCTTTGGCCGACTTCAGCGCATGTTCAAGCGATTGGCTTTTTTCCGTCAGTCCACGAGTCAAATCCAGAATATCCCTGGAGATCGGCTGTAATTCCGTGGGGAGCTCTTTCATGGACGCTTCGAGCGCTTTGGGATCGTTTTTGCGCACCAGTTCCAGGTAGGCGCTGGCCTTGGCAGACAGGCTTCTGCCCAGTGCCAGCACCAGCAAAAGGGTGGCCACGGTGCCGATGATCAAGGCCACAATGGCACCGATCAATGCTTTCGAAATCGGTGAGGCCACAGTATCCAGCGGTGTGACCGTGGCTGAAATCCAGCCCAAACTATCGGTCTCAGCGCTGTTGTTGGGGGCAAAGGCCACCAGGTAGCTTTCGCCATCGCTCAAAGTTTCAATCGACCAGCTACTTTCGCCCGTGACTGCTTTCTGAAAACCCGCCATGGCTGTCCAGGCAGTGCTGTCCTGAAAGTCGGCCAAATCCAGCCGGTTGCCCATTCTCAGGCTGCCGTCCTTCGCCAAAATCACCGTGGGGGCTGATGGGTTGATGGTGTTAAACACATCTTTTTCTATTTCAGCAATGAAATACTTCCAATCCAGATGAATGCCGATCACACCAATAATTTCATCCTGCTGGTTTTTCAGCGGGGTGGTGAAGTCAATGAACTGGTATTTTTCCTCAGCGCGGGCTGGTAGCAAGGCAGCCAGCAACGCGGCCTCGTGCACATCCATAATTGCGGGTGCAATTAGCCCCTGCTTGAACCACGGGCGCGCAGCCACGCTTTTTCCGACCAACAAGTTATCCAGTGCTGCCAGCACAGTGCCGTCCGGGGCCGCCACACCAATCCACAGATAGCCTGGCGTATGCTCTCGCATAATCTGCAATAGCTTGGTTTGTTCTTCAGCCGTGTAATTTCCAAATGACTGCTCAATACGGCTGGTGTAGACCAGGTCTCGCAGGTGCTCTTTCAAATGGCGGTCCACCGATTGTGCAATTTGCTCGGTTTGTGCCATCGCATTCACCCCGGCCTGATTGATGGTGTTGTTGCGCAATATCCAGTGCGCAGTAATGGCCACCGGAATGGAGAGCAAAAACAGCGCAATCAAACTACCCACGATCAAGCGGGTGGTAAAGCTTGAGCGAATATTGAAATTAAGCATGAAGGGGAATGTGTGGAAATGGTGGATGGCTCACTGTAACTCAGGCAGCGACACGGCTCAATCGTTAAACGAGCCCGATTAGTCTGGTTTATCAAGGGATTGAATCAATTTCAGCTGGATTGTGCTGATGACTCGGTAATTAACAATTCAAAGGTAGTATTGCCCTCAATGTTTCATCGTGACTGGAATCATCGGAATTGGACTCAACGGATTTGTTAACCCGGGCAGTGGGTATTGTGGCTTTTGGTTTGAGCATTGCGGGGTTCTGTGTCATTTCAGAACGCGGAACCAAGCTCTTGTTTGCGCTGTCGTCCATGGCTTGGGGCCTTCAGTACTACTTGTTGGGCGTACACACCGGCTTTTTGATCATGTTGCTGACTGGGGTACGCCAAGCCGTCACCATTTATTCCAATGTCATGGGGCAGCGTTTGCGCCTGGTACTGGTGCTGGGGTTCAGTGGTCTGGCCATCGCCATTGCCGTGTTCACCTGGCAAGGTTGGCTGGCCAGTTCCTTGCCCTTGTTTGCCACCTTGCTGGGTACCTGGGCCTTGTTCATGATGGGCAATGTGGGCATGCGCAAAGCCACCTTGGCCACCAATGCCCTGTGGGCCGTGCATGGCTACCTTTTCGATTCCTGGGAGCTGTGCCTGACCATGATCGTGATCAACGTGGCAAACCTGTATGGTTTGTATCGTTTGCGCGGGGCTACTGTGGTGCCTTGAGCAACAGCCAAGTATCCAATTCGCAACGCTTTACGCCATTTCCCTGCTAAAATGCAGCCTGTTTTCAAACCCTTGCATCATATAGAGGCCCCGCGATGAACACGCGCCCCGCTTCTTCGCCTGCCGAGCACAACAGCCTTGTTGTCAACGGCGCCGCAGTCGAAGCCCAACTCCGTGAACTCCTTCAAAAACGCATCCTGATTCTGGACGGTGCAACCGGCACCATGATTCAGCAATACAAACTCACGGAAGCCCAGTACCGGGGCGAGCGTTTCGCTGATTTTCACCGCGACATCAAGGGCAACAACGAATTGTTGGTGCTGACCCAGCCTGCCATCATGACCGAAATTCATGAGCAGTACCTGGCCGCTGGCGCTGACATTCTTGAAACCAATACTTTCGGTGCCACCACCGTGGCGCAGGCCGATTACGACATGGAACACCTCGTCGACGAGATGAACCGTGAAGCGGCCCGCCTGTGCAAGGAAGCGTGCATCAAGTACTCCACACCCGACAAACCCCGGTTTGCTGCAGGCGCTTTGGGCCCCACGCCCAAAACCGCGTCCATCAGCCCCGACGTGAACGACCCCGGTGCACGCAACATCACCTTTGATGAACTGGTCGCCACCTATTACCAGCAAACCAAGGGTTTGGTGGAAGGCGGCGTCGACCTGCTGCTGGTCGAAACCATTTTCGACACGCTGAACGCCAAGGCCGCGCTGTTCGCGATCGATCAGTATTTCGAAGACTCCGGCAACAAATTGCCCATCATGATCTCCGGCACGGTTACCGATGCCTCTGGCCGCGTGTTGTCAGGCCAAACCGTTGAAGCCTTCTGGAACTCCGTGCGCCATGCCAAACCCATCACCATTGGCTTGAACTGCGCGCTTGGTGCTTCGCTGATGCGCCCCTACGTGGCTGAACTCAGCAAAATTTGCGACGTGCCCATTTGCGTGTACCCCAACGCTGGTTTGCCCAACCCAATGAGCGACACGGGTTTCGACGAAACACCGGAAATCACCTCCAGCCTTGTGAAGGAATTCGCAGCAGCGGGTTTCTTGAATGTGGCCGGTGGATGCTGCGGCACCACGCCCGATCACATTGCAGCCATTGCCAAGGCGCTGGAAAACCAGAAGCCCCGCACCATTCCCGCCGTGGAACCCAAGTGCCGCTTGTCGGGTCTGGAACCGCTGAACATCGATGACAACAGCTTGTTCATCAACGTGGGCGAGCGCACCAACGTGACTGGTTCAAAAGCATTTGCCCGCATGATTTTGAATGAGCAGTACGACGAGGCGCTTAGCGTGGCCCGTCAACAGGTCGAAAACGGCGCGCAAATTGTGGACGTGAACATGGACGAAGCCATGCTCGACTCCAAAGCCGCCATGGTGAAGTTCCTGAACCTCATGGCGTCCGAACCCGATATTTCACGCGTGCCGGTGATGATCGACTCCTCCAAATGGGACGTCATCGAAGCTGGCTTGAAGTGCGTGCAGGGCAAGGCCGTGGTCAACTCCATTTCCATGAAAGAAGGCGTTGAGGAATTCAAACGCCAGGCCAAGTTGTGCAAGCGCTATGGTGCTGCGGTTATCGTTATGGCCTTTGATGAAAAAGGTCAGGCCGACACCTACGCCCGCAAAATCGAAATTTGCGAACGCGCTTACAACATTCTGGTAAACGAAGTCGGCTTCCCGGCCGAAGACATCATCTTCGACCCGAACATTTTCGCAATCGCCACCGGCATTGAAGAGCACGACAACTACGGCAACGACTTTATCGAGGCCACCGGCTGGATCAAGAAAAACCTGCCACACGCCAAGATTTCAGGCGGTGTGTCCAACGTGTCCTTCAGTTTCCGCGGCAACGAACCTGCTCGCGAAGCCATTCACACCGTGTTCCTGTATCACGCCATTAAAAACGGCATGACCATGGGCATTGTGAACGCCGGCATGATGGGTGTTTACGATGAACTGGAACCTGAACTGAAAGCCCGCGTGGAAGACATTGTGCTGAATCGTCAGCCCAATTTGCCAGCCAACGATCCCGACTTTGGCAAATCAGCCACCGAGCGAATGATTGAATTCGCAGGCACCTTGAAAGCGGGTGGCAAGAAGCTGGAAGAAAACCTGGAGTGGCGCAACCAACCGGTGCAAAAGCGCCTGGCCCATGCGCTGGTACACGGCATCACCAACTTCATTGTTGAAGACACCGAAGAATGCCGCGCTGAAATTGCAGCCAATGGTGGTCGCCCCATCAACGTAATTGAAGGCCCGCTGATGGACGGCATGAATGTGGTCGGCGACCTGTTTGGTGCTGGCAAAATGTTTCTGCCGCAAGTGGTGAAAAGCGCCCGTGTCATGAAGCAGGCGGTGGCGCACCTTATTCCTTACATCGAGGAAGAGAAAAAGCAACTGGTGGCCGCCGGTGGCGATGCCAAAGCCAAAGGCAAAATTCTGATTGCCACTGTGAAAGGCGATGTGCACGACATTGGTAAAAACATCGTGACCGTTGTTCTTCAGTGCAACAACTTTGAAGTTGAGAACATGGGTGTGATGGTGCCCGCCGAGCAAATTCTCGCCAAAGCCAAAGAAATCAACGCCGACATCATCGGCTTGTCAGGCCTCATTACGCCTTCACTTGAAGAAATGGCTTATGTCGCCAGCGAGATGCAACGCGATCCCTATTTCCGCGACCGTGGTATTCCGCTGCTGATTGGTGGTGCCACCACCAGCCGCGTGCACACTGCCGTGAAAATTGCGCCGCATTACGATGGCCCCACTGTGTATGTTTCAGATGCAAGCCGCTCCGTGGGCGTTGCTTCCAATTTGTTGTCTGATGAATCAGCCGACACTTTTAAGGCTGATCTGAAAACCGAATACGAACGCGTACGCGAACAGCATGCCAACAAAAAAGCACAACCGCTGATCAGCATTGAAGCTGCGCGCGCCAACAAACAGAAAATTGACTGGGCAAATTACACGCCGCCCAAGCCAAAGTTCATTGGCAAGCGCTACTTCAAGAATTACGATTTGGCCGATATCGCCCAGTACATCGACTGGACCCCGTTTTTCCAAACCTGGGACCTGCACGGCGGTTACCCTCGCGTGCTGGAAGACGAGCTTGTGGGTGAAGCCGCCCGCAAAGTATTCGAAGACGGTCAAGCCATGCTGAAAAAGTGTATTGAAGGCCGTTGGCTGCAAGCCAATGCGGCGGTGGCCTTCTACCCCGCCAACACGGTGAGTGACGATCACATCGAAGTGTATGCCGACGAAAGCCGCAGCCAAGTGCTGTTCACCTACAGCCCTTTGCGCCAACAGGGTGAAAAACGTGAAGGCATCGCCAACAAATCACTGGCCGATTTCATCGCACCCAAAGGCGCGGGTGCGGACTACATCGGCATGTTCGCGGTCACCGCAGGTTTGGGTGTAGAAAAGAAAGAGAAGGAATTCCAGGCCGCACACGACGACTACAGCAGCATCATGTTCAAAGCGATCGCCGACCGTATGGCAGAGGCCTTTGCTGAATGCTTGCACCAACGGGTTCGCAAAGACCTGTGGGGCTATGTGGCCGACGAAACTTTAAGCAACGAGGAACTGATTGCCGAGAAGTATCAAGGCATTCGCCCGGCACCGGGTTACCCCGCCTGTCCGGAACACACCATCAAGCGAAACATGTTTGAGGTGATGCAGTGTGAAGAAATCGGCATGACCCTGACCGAAAGCCTGGCCATGAACCCGGCTGCCAGTGTGTCAGGTTTCTACTTTGCCAACCCTGAAAGTGATTACTTCAATGTTGGCCCAGTTGGGCAAGACCAGTTCAAGGCCTTGCTCGACTATTCGGGTCGCAGTGAAGAGGATTTGAGAAGGGCACTGAGCACCAACCTGACCTGACATGTCGCGCATCCACAGCGTCGCCCCACCCGGCGCTGTGTAGTCGAAATCGATTCATCGCAATTTTTGTCCAGAAAAGACGAACTTTGTTGAGTTTCAACGCCACCTAGTAAGCACTAGAAAACCGAATTCAAGGTTTGTTGGCTGAGGACTCGCGATGATCGAAGTGTTAAACAGGTTTGCAAGGCTGGCTTCTGCACGGTCCGAGGTGGTTGGTGCATCTCTTATCATCCTCATGATCGTCATGATGGTGATCCCCATGGGTCCGGGCATTCTCGATGTACTCCTGGCCATCAATATTTCTGTGTCGGTCGTGCTTGTAATCAGCGCCGTACTCATTGAAACCCCGCTGGCATTTTCTTCATTTCCTGCGCTTCTTTTGATGACAACCTTATTTCGGTTGTCTCTCACCATATCCACGACACGACAAATTTTACTAGAGGGTGATGCCGGACATATTGTTCAAACCTTCGGTGAGTTCGTCGTGGGCGGCAATGTGGCCGTTGGTTTAACGATTTTCCTCATTATTTCGGTTGTTAATTTTCTGGTGATTACCAAGGGTTCCGAGCGTGTAGCTGAAGTGGCCGCGCGTTTCTCACTCGACGGCATGCCTGGAAAGCAAATGTCCATCGACAGCGATCTCCGTGCCGGGTTAATTACTCAAGCCGTTGCGAAACAACGCCGTTCCGACCTTGAAAAAGAGTCGCAATTATTTGGTGCAATGGACGGTGCGATCAAGTTTGTAAAAAACGATGCAATTGCCGGGCTTGTTATCACGGTGGTTAACTTGCTTGGTGGTTTAACGGTCGGCATGATGCAGAAGGGAATGTCCTTTTCTGAGGCGGGGTCGGTATACACCATTTTGTCAGTAGGCGACGGACTAGTCGCGATCATTCCATCGTTGATGGTTTCCATCGCGGCTGGTTTGATTGTAACGCGCGTTACCAAAGGCGAAGCTGCCCGGTATTGAATTCGTGCTTGAGAAAGATGTTGTTACCGGCAAATACGACATGCTGTGCGACCCCCTTCAGAAAACACTTCTCGATCAGCACAAGCTGGAATACCTGACATTCGAAACAAGATTGGTGACACAAATCGAAGCGTTGTTGGTCCAGAAGGTCGACCAGCTATTCACCTTGAATGAGTATCAACGACATATGACCACTCTGGGTGACAAGTACACGGAGCAACTCAAGGAGCTTGAGCGCGTGCTGCCCGTTACCAAAGTGGTGGAGGTGTTGCAACGCTTGCTTGGCGAATCAGTTTCAATCAAAAACATGCGTTCAATTTTGAATTCATTAATTGAATGGGGGCAACGCGAGCGAGACCCCATGGTTATTCCGGCGACAGGTTGCGGACTGCGCATATTCAAGAAAGCGGGTTAGCGCTATTGTTTGGGCCTCGGTGAGTGAGCCAGTCAACATTTTTGCGATGTAGGCTGGAAGGGACGATGCAAACTCCCTGGCTGCTTGTACGCCCGCTGAAGCGCTTGACGACATGGCTGACAGGCCACCCGCCATCAAGGCTGTACAAACTACAACAATCGCGATCATCAACAAGGTGCCGACCACAATGGCGCCGATCGGTCCCAAAGCGTCGCTTAACGCTTCCAACATTGCACCCATCCCTTTTTCAATGAAGGACTCAGAGCCAGCTGCTTCGCTGATCAAGGGCTCTAGAAACATGACCAAGGTCACCACAAGAATCGCGATGGTCATTGGCGTTGGAATCAAGATTGCTGTGATCATTGCCAATGCCACACCCAATGCACCGAGTGCTTTGAAAAACTTGGCCAATCCACTCATCGCTTTGGCTTTTCGCAATTGCTCGAGATAGTCTTCAATTTGTTGCTTGACCTTTTCAACCTTGGCGCGTTCCGCGCCCTCGAGGCCGACCAGGTAACTGCCGATGACATCTCGGGTTTGCTCAAGCGCCGCGATCATGTATTCGGCCAAGGTTTCTGTCAGTGGCTTACTTGCGCCGTTGTCAATCAGGCTTGCATACCTGCCCATCTAGGTTTCCGCCCAAGGGGCAAAGTTCCATTTGTTGCGGAGCTAGCAGTTATTGTGGTTGTTGTCCGGGGATGAGTGTTCGCAGTTGTCGTAGTAGTGGGAAGGCGGAACGAATGTATTGTTGTTTAGCCCATTGAATGGGTTGGTGTTGGCAACGGCAGAGGCAGGCGATTTGTACACTATGCTTCCGGCGATCATTAATGCGAGGCCAAGCGCAATTATTAATGGGCCTGTGGGTGCAGCAGGTGTAAAACATATCCCTGCTCCCAAGGCGGCAATGGCAAGCCCCGTGGTGGCCATGACCATGGCCGATTTTCGACCGAGCGCCTGTGTTTTGGAGTCCGTCGTATTTTCTATTGGCTGGGTACTTGGTCGTTGGCTGTTTGATTGAAGCTGATTTGAGCCTATTGAAGCTGGCATGATGAATGTCCTGATTGTCTTTTTGCGTGGTTAATCCCCAAGGAAAGTTCAACTTATCTAAGTGGTGTAAAAATGCAAAAAGGCACCCCGAAGGGTGCCTTTTCACTTTGCCTGGGGGTCGGAGCCCCAGGCAATACTACAAAGCTTAGATGGGCAGGCTGTCTGTAGGCAGCGCACTGGTCAATGCATCCAGAGGGCTTGCGCCAGAGGAGATTGGCAGGCTGGAGGGGTCCAGCAAGCTTGTCAATGAATCCAGAGGCGTGCCTGTGGATGGGAAGCTTGGCAAGCCACCACCTGCACCACCGCCTGCTGCCAGGTCGGTCAGAACACTTGGGTCCAGTAGGGAAGTAACCATGTCCAGCGGTGTGCCGGTTTCTGGGATGCCGGGCAAGCCGCCACCACCACCCGCACCTGCCAAGGCGTCGGTCAGAATGGCTGGGTCGAGCAATTCAGTGACCATGTCCAGCGGTGTGCCAGTGCTGGGCAAACCAGGCAAGCCGCCACCACCACCCGCACCTGCTAAGGCGTCCGTCAGAATGGCTGGGTCGAGCAGGGCTGTAACTTGGTCGAGTGGTGTGCCTGTTTCTGGGAAGCTTGGCAAACCGCCGCCGCCAGCGCCACCCAGGGCGTCAGTCACAGGGCCCAATACCGCATCCAAAGGTGTGCCTGTGGGGCCGGCTGCACCGCCACCGTCACCGCCTGGCAGTGGCAAGCCACCTGACAAAGCTGCGATCAAAGGATCGGTAACTGGGGTGAGTGCGTCGAAAGCCTGGTTCAGGCCATCAGCCAGGGGCTGAGAAACCATCGGTAGTGCGTCGGTTGCCGTGGCCAGGCCATCAAACAATGGGGCTGCTGCATCAAAACCTTGAGTCAAGCCGTCATTCAGGGGGGCAAGCACGGGGTCGAGTTGACCAACCACTTGAGCCACGCCATCTGCAAGCTGTGGAGAAACCATGCTCAGACCACCACCCAGTTGCTCGGCAACCACGCGCAGGTTAACTGGCAATGTGTCGGCCGCTGCTGTTACCAAACCGTCTTCATTGCCAGCCAATACGTCAACCACCGGTGACAGAGCTTCTTCAACGGCTTCTGTAATTGGAGTTACGTTTTGATCCAGAGAGTCGGTTACTGGTGCCAAACCGGTCAGTGCATCGCTCAAGGTGTCGTTGACTGGTGTCAGTGCTGGTTCCAATGCATCCGTGATTGGCGCTGTTTCTTCCAGAACTGGGTCAAGTGCTTCAGTCACAGGTGCAAGGGCACCCACGGGGGCATCAACCACCGTGGTTACAGGTGACAGGGCATCGAGGGTTTCTTCAAGTGCAGGGGAGGCTGGGCCGGCGGCATCGGTGACTGGCTCAAGTGCACCTGCGGCTGCTTCGCCTGAACCGCCACCTGAAGAACCACCGCCTGATCCGCCGTCGCTGTCATCGCTGCCCAGTACAAATGCTGCACCAGCGGCAGCGGCCAATGGACCGGCCAAGCCACCAGCTGCCAAGCCTGCACCGAACAAACCAAACATGCCGCCTGCACCCGTCACTGCAACGGTTTCGCCTTCGGTCAGCAATTCGAATTCGCCTTCGGCCACTTCAAATTCAGCGCCGTTTTCGCCTTCTTTCAATGTGGCTACAGCATTGGATTGCAGAATACCTTCGGTGGCCTGTTGACCATCCGCGCCGGGGAATTCGATGTAGGCAGAGCCTTCGGCACTGGTGGTGACGGTGTCACCAGCAGAAATAATGTCGCCTTCTTTCAGAAGGACTTGTTCACCGTCGGGACGGGTTACAGAAACCTCTCCCAACACGCTTTTGATAATTCCAGTGATATTAGCCACAGTGCATTCTCCGACAATGGTGTGTTTATTTAAAAGTTCGGCAAAAATTTCGCCTTGTGAGAGTTTTACTGGCCGCAATCAGGAAATGGATGTGAATATTTCCTAATAATTAACAATGTTTAACATTATTTGTAGGTGTTGTACTTACAAATCCTGACTTGTCGCATGTAAAGACCTCTCGGGGGAACGCCGATCGAATCTAATTTTTCTAATTCAGCCAATTAGTGTAACTCTTTCGGGGGGTAATTTGCATCACCATGCCAGTTGCCGTATGGCCAGTTCTTTCATGATTTCTTCTGCTCCGCCACCAATGCACATTACTTTGACCTCGCGGTAGATGCGTTCGGTTGAGCTTCCCCGCATAAAACCCATGCCCCCCAGAATTTGAACCGCTTCATTGGCACAGTGTTGCAATGTTTGGGTGGACTGGTTTTTCAGCAGGCAAATGTCGGCCACCAGTTCTTCATTGATGTCGCCTTGGTCGATACGTGCAATGGTTTCGTCGAACCAGGCCTCGGTGGCCCGAATCTTCATGCGCATGTCGGCCAGTTTGTGGGCGATCACCTGATGCTCGATCAGGCGCTTGCCGAAGGTTTGGCGGTTTTGGGCCCAGTCCAGTGCTTCGTTCAGGCACACGCGTGAAAAGCCGACGCAGGCGCCTGCCAGCATGAGGCGTTCGGTGTTGAAGTTTTCCATGATGATGCGAAAACCTTTGCCTTCCTTGCCGACCAGGTAACTTGCCGGGACTTCCACATTGTCGAAATAAATGCTGGCGGTGTCGCTCATCCACCAACCGGTTTTTTTAAGCGGGCTGCGTGTCAGGCCTTTGGCATTGCCAGGCACCATAAGCACCGAGATGCCGCGGGCACCGGGTTCGCCGGTGCGCACTGCCACGGTCAGCCAATCGGCACGAACACCGCTGGTGATGAACACCTTTTCACCGTTGATGCGGTAGTGGGGTACGCCGTCTTTTTGAAACAGGTCGGCTTTGGTTTTCAGGTTGGCAACGTCGGATCCACCAGAAGGTTCAGTGATCGCCAGTGCGCTGATGGCCTCGCCTTTCAGAACCGCGGGTGCGATCATTTGCACCAGTTCTTCACCGCCGTGATTGAGCAAGGGTGGCAGACCGATGTTGTGGCTGAACAAACCCGCGAGTAATCCGCCGCTGCCGGCGGAGCACACGAGATTGGACAGGCGCAGTCGCTCGGCCAGCGTGCATTCAAAGCCGCCAACTTCTTCAGGATATCCCAAACCCAGCAGGCCCATATCGCCGGCCTGCTTGTAGAGTTCACGCGGAAATTCCCCGGCTTCGTCCCAGTCGTTGATGTGGGGTTTGATCTGCTCGTTGACAAATCGCTCCACCGAGCGGAAAAAATCTTCCATGGATGGTGTCTCCTCCAACCGCGTTTGTTTATTGTTTGTGATTAATGAATCGGGCTTAGCTGAACCATGGCTTGCTTCTGCTTCATCTGGTCACCCACCTTGATGTGCACCTGTTCCACAATCGCTGCTGTTTTGGCGCTGATGCGGTGTTCCATTTTCATGGCCTCCAGGCACACCAACACAGTGCCTGCCTCAACCTGTTGGCCGGGCTGAACCAGTACTTGGGTTACTTTGCCGTTCATGGGGCTGCTGACCACAGCTTGAAACACACCTTCTGCCAAGGCTGAGGCGCCTAGCAGGGTTTCATCATCCACATGCAGAGCTTGCGGGTTGAGCCCCTGTTGAACCCACACACCGCTGTTGGATTGAGTGACTGTGTATTGCGCGGACTGGTCGTTCACCATGGATTGAATGGTGACACTGCCTTGCTGCGTCGTCATGCACTGCCAGTGTTCGAGCACTACTGCTTCATCACCAAGCCCATCGACCTCATAACTATTGTTGTTGCTGCTGACTTTCAAATTCAGGGACTTGCCCTGCACCTTGAGTTTCAAGGGCCGTGGCAACGCGCGTGTGCTTGAAAAACCTGTCAAAGGTGTTGGCCAGGCGGCGTGGTTTTGCTGCTGGGCATACGCCAGGAATACGGCCGCCACTGCACATTCGGCCATGAAGTGTTGGGGTTTGAGTAATTCATCGGCGTGTTGGGCCAAAAAACCGGTGCCAAAATCGCCGCCCTGAAAAACAGGGTGGCTGGCGATGCGTTGCAAATAAAGTGCGTTGTGTTCAAAGCCGATGAGTACGGTTCGTTTCAGCGAGTCGGCCAGCTTTTCGCAGGCAGCCAGGCGGTTCTCGCCATGCACAATGACCTTGGCCAGCAAGCTGTCGTACCAGGGGCTGACTTCGCCGCCCTCTTGCAGGGCATGGTCGCAGCGGCTGTTTTCGTCGGGCCTCCAGGCGAGCACTGGCCCTGTTTGCGGCATGAAATCGCGGGCTGGGTCTTCAGCACACAGGCGGCCTTGAATCGCGTGGCCAAAGAATGTGATGTTGTCTTGTTGAAGTGTCAGGTGTTCGCCCGATGCAATGCGCAGTTGCCATTGCACCAGATCAATTCCAGTAATGGCTTCGGTCACACCATGCTCTACCTGCAGGCGCGTGTTCATTTCAATGAAATAAAAATCGCCGTTTGCGTCGAGCAAAAACTCGACTGTACCGGCGCCAACATAACTGGTGGCACGCACCAGTTTTAATGCGGCTTCACCCATGCGTGCGCGCAGTTCTGCACTCACTGCAGGGCTGGGCGCTTCTTCAACAATTTTCTGATGCCGGCGTTGCACGGAGCAATCACGCTCACCCAAGTGAACGGCGTGGCCGTGGGTATCTGCCAGCACCTGAATTTCAATGTGACGCGGATTGATGATTGCTTTCTCAAGCATGACCCGATCGTCGTTGAAGGCATTTTTCGCCTCCAGCTGTGCGGAGTGCAGTTGCGATGCGAATTCGGATTCATTCATCACCAAACGCATACCGCGACCACCGCCACCTGCCAGTGCCTTGATCATGACCGGGTAGCCAATGCGCTGCGCTGCAGCCATCAGGTCGCTTACGCTTGCGTTGGGCTCGCTGAAGCCTGGAATACACGGCAAGCCAGCCTGCTGGGCAATTTCTTTTGCACAGGCTTTGTCGGCCATGTCGGCAATGGCTTGCGGTGTGGGGCCCACCAGTGTGATTCCTGCTTGCGCACAGGCCTGCGCAAAAGCCGGGCTTTCCGATACAAAACCGTAGCCAGGGTGAATGGCATCTGCCCCGGCTTTCAGCGCTGTCTCTATCAGTTTGTCGATGCGCAAATACGATTCAAGCGAGGGCGCCGGGCCAATGCAATAGGCCTCGTCAGCTTCTTGCACGTGCATGGCTTTTTCGTCGGCCTCGGAATAGACAGCGACTGTGGCGATGCCCATGGGTTTGGCTGCACGCAATATTCTGCGTGCGATTTCATTACGATTGGCAATGAGCAGTTTTTTGATCCTAGGCATTCTTTTTCTTGCCCGGCAAAATACCCATGAACTTGCAGATGATGCCCAACATGACTTCGTCTGCACCGCCACCAATCGAAATCAGTCGACCATCGCGATACAGCTGCGAAGCCGGGTTTTCCCAGGTAAAACCCATGCCGCCCCAGAACTGCAGACACTTGTCAGCGACTTCGCGCACCAAGCGACCACTTTTCAGTTTGCACATGCTGGCCAGCTCGGTGACTTCACCACCCGCTACGTATTCTTCGGTGGCCTGCCACACCAAGGCACGCAGCGCTTCAATTTCAGTTTTCAGTTCAGCCAATGTGAAATGCACCACTTGCTGATCGAGCACGGTGCTGCCGAACAAGTTGCGTTGGCGGGTGTAGTTGATGGTTTCGTTCAGCACATGCATCATGCCTTCGATGCTGTTGGCGGCACCCCAAAGGCGCTCTTCCTGAAACTGGATCATTTGGTACATGAAGCCTGCGCCTTCCATACCAATCAAGTTGCGCTGGGGTACACGCACATTGTCAAAGTGAATAAGACCAGTGTCGGATGCCCACATGCCGATTTTGTGAATCTTCTTCTCAATCGTAATGCCCGGTGTTTTCATCGGTACGATGATCAGTGATTTGTTCTGATGGGGCTTGCCTTCGCTGGTGTTGGCCAACAGGCAAATCCAGTCGGCTTGCAAACTGTTGGTAATCCACATTTTGCTGCCGTTGATGATGTAATCGCCACCATCTTTTTTGGCGGTGGTTTTTACGCCGGCTACATCAGATCCTGCACCAGGTTCTGAAACACCAATACAGGCGACCATGTCGCCCGCAACGGCTGGAGCCAGAAATTCACGACGCAGTTCGTCGCTGCCGAACCGCGCCAAAGCGGGTGTGGCCATGTCGGTCTGAACGCCGATTGCCATGGGCACGCCTCCACAATGGATTTTTCCCAAAGCCTGCGCCGCTACGACGGAATAGCTGTAGTCCAAACCCATGCCGCCAAACTCTTCTGGTTTGGTCAGGCCTAGCAAGCCAAGATTACCCATCTTTTTGAACAACTCATGGGCGGGAAACATCTGTTCCTTTTCCCAGGTGGCCACATGTGGATTAATTTCATTCTCCACAAAGCGTTCGATGGTGCGTTGTAGTTCTTTGTGTTCCTGGCTTAGTCTCACTGCACTTCCTCCTCGTTATTCACTCGTCACGCGTTAGGGGCGAGCCACGCCAAATTGCATGGGTTGCACACTGCGCTCTTGTTGCAGGCAGGCAATTAGCGCTAGCGCCAATACCTGCCGGGTGTCTCTTGGGTCGATCACGCCGTCGTCGAGCAACAAACCACTGGTGTGGAATGCGCTGGTTTGGGACTCAAACGTGTCGATGATTTGTTTTTTCATGTTTTCCAGCATGAACTCGGGCACTTCCATGCCTTTGCGGGCTGCGCTGGCCTGCATCACTGTGGCCATGGTGCCGGCAGCCTGTTCTGCGCCCATCACGGCAGTTTTGCTGTTGGGCCAGGCAAATACAAAGCGGGGGCCAAATGCCCGGCCGCACATGCCATAGTTGCCAGCGCCAAAACTTGCGCCGCATAGCAGGGTGATTTGTGGCACGGTGGCGTTGCTTACGGCCTGAATCATTTTCGAGCCGTGCTTGATGATGCCGCCCTGCTCGGCTTCCTTGCCCACCATGTAACCTGTGGTGTTCTGCAGGTAAATGATCGGCGTTTTGGTTTGGCAGCAACTTTGAATAAAGTGTGTGGCTTTGGTGGCACCTGCGGTGTCGATAGGCCCCAAATTGCTGATGATGCCGATTGAAACACCCATCAGCTTGGCATATCCGCACAGCGTGGCTGGGCCGTAGTTGGCTTTGAATTCGAGGAAGTCGGAATTGTCGACGATGCGGGCGATTACTTCACGCATGTCCACTGGCGTTTTGATATCGGCGGGCATAATACCCAGCAGTTCTTCGGCTGGGTAGCGCGGTGCTGGCGCTTGGGCATTCAGCGTAGGTATCACATTGCGATTGCTGTTGTTCCAGTCGATTTTTGCCATCACTTCGCGGGCCAGTGCGATGGCGTGTCGGTCGTCGTCGGCGATGTAGTCGCCCAAGCCTGAGACTGAGCAATGCATGTCCGCACCACCCAGTTCTTCGTCGGTGGCAATTTCGCCCGTGGCAGCTTTCAGAAGAGGAGGGCCTGCCAGAAATGCGCGCGCGCGTTCGCGCACCATAATGACGACATCGCTTAAGCCCGGAATGTAGGCGCCACCGGCTGTGGATGAGCCGTGCAGTACATTGACCACAGGCAGGCCAGCTGCGCTGAGTTTGGCCAAACGATAAAAGTTACCGCCGCCCAGAATGAAGTGTTCGACTTTGTACTTCAGCAGGTTTGCGCCTGCCGATTCACCCAGGTTGATGAAGGGAAGTTTGTTTTCCAAGGCAATGTCTTGCGCACGTTGCATTTTCTCAATGCCCATGGCCTGAAGCGCGCCGGCCTCAATGCCTGAATCGCTGGCGACTACCATGCACAAGGTGTTTGCCACATAACCCAGCCCGGCAATAATGCCGCCGCCGGGAATGCTTTTGTCGGCTTTTTGGCCGTCTTGCATGTAACCGGCCAGTGTGCTGAGTTCCAGAAACGGGGAGCCAGAGTCAAGCAGCAGTGCGACCCGGTCGCGAGGCAATAACTGACCGCGCTTTGCAAACGATGGCGCGGCCTTGGCCGAGGCATCACGGGTGCGCTGCTCCAGCGATCGCAATTCATGCAAGGCCGCTTCCATATTGGCTTTGTTGAGTTCAAACTCAGCGGAATTTGCGGAAACGAGACTCTCTAAAATAGGCATTGGTGCGTGGCTTTACCGGTAAGCAAATGGGTTGGTAAAAAATCAAACGTTTGTTTGATTTTGAGGGTGAGGCTTGGGTGTGTCAAGCCTTAAATGTTTGCTTATTTCTTGCTGGCCGCTGCGCGCGCGGCGTCGCGGCGCTGGATCACTTCGGGCACGCCACCCAAGTGAAAGCTGTTGAAAGCCGGGTTGGCTTTGCCGGTGCCCACTTGCCAAATACGCCGTGCATTGGGTGCTGCACCGTCGATCCGAACACACGAACCCGAGATGAATGAGGCTGCAGGGCTGCACAAGAATACCAATGCGCCTGACACTTCGGCTTCCAGCCCCAGCCGTTGCAGTGGGATGGTTTTGTCCAGCTGCATGATGGTTTGCTTCATGGGTTCGGGGTAGGTGTCCATACCGCTTGATGCAATGAAGCCGGGGGCAACTGCATTCACGCGCACGGGCGCCCATTCATTGGATGCTGTTTCCGAGAAGTTCAACATGCCGGCCCGCGCGGCACCTGAGTGGCCCATGCCAGGCATGCCGTTCCACATGTCTGCGATGATGTTGGTGATGGACATGTCAGATTCACCCAGGTGCAACATCATGTATTGGTTAAACACTTCACGGGCCATGAGAAACCCACCGGTGAGGTTATTGCGCACCACGGTCTCGAAGCCTTTGCCGCTGATCATGTTCAAAGGTGAGGGGAATTGCCCACCTGCATTGTTGATGAGGTGATTGATTTTGCCGTGTATTGCCAACACATCGGCCACAGTTTCCTTCACGCGCTCTTCTTCACGAATGTCGCAGCTGTGCAAAGAAATTTTGACTGTGCAGGTTTGCTCGATTTCCGCTTTCACAGCTTCAAGCTTTTCCATTTTTCGACCGACCAAAGCCAGATCAGCGCCCAGGCTGGCCAGTTCATGCGCGGTACAGCGGCCAATGCCTGAACCACCACCGGTGACCAGTACGGTTTGACCTGCAAAAAGATTGGGGCGAAACACGGATTGGAAGCTGTTCAAAAGGGTCACCTGTGAATTGTGCAATTTGATTATTCAAACGATCGTTTGAATTTAACCATGCTTTTTGAGATCGTGCTTTCACAGGATCCAATTCAAGGGTGTTTTTTTACCGGCTCCCGGCATCAGCCAAGCGGATCGTGTCGGATTTGCTGAACATTTGATCTGCGAAGGCAATGGTGTGTGTGTTCAAGGCGCGTGAACTGTCGTGCTCTGGATCGCGGTTTGAGAAGTCGGTTCGAATGGATTTCACGCGACGGTAGACCACCTCAAAGTACTCAGGCATCACTTTTTGCACATAGGCCAGGCCAACCAGGTCGGCCAGTGTTTCTTCGAAGTGCACGTTGTTTTTGAATTGAATTCCCAGGTGTTCTTGCAAGGCCTGCTTGGCAGTCACTCGTTTTCCCTTTTCGGACATCAGGCAGTGCGTCAATTCATGGGCCGAGGTAAAGGCAAGAAATGCGGGTTCGGCACCTTCATGGCCTGAGTCGAGGAAGTGGGACCACACTCGCTTGGCATCGGCATGTTGGTTAACGTGCAGCACGCAGGCTTTGATGCCGCTGTTTGTCAAAAACGGCGAAGGATTGTTCATGGTGCTCTCGCGTACATGAATACGCTGCGTGTCGATGCTATAAACCTGGGCGAATTGCTCGATTTCCACCTTCATGGCGGCAGTGTCGGGCAGGCTGGCCTGCGGTGTAAACAGACTGACCAAACCAAAAAATAGACCGTTCCACATGACATGCTCCAAGAATTCCGGTGATGTCTTGTGAACGGCAGGTTTGGGTGGGTTCAGCATTGCACCAATGCGTTGCCCTTAAAGGGGGTATTCAAAGGGGGTGGGGGCGTGAAAGGGCAGCGTCCGTGTCAAAATGCAGGCAATCAATCATTCAACGCGGGAGTCGATTTTCATGAGCAACAGCAATCCAGTCGCGATTATTACGGGTGCAGCAGGCAATTTGGGGCAAGCCGTGGCCACCCATTTGGGCAGTTTGGGTTACCGGCTTTTGTTGATTGACTTGCATCAGCCCGATTGGGAAGGTGAAAGCGATGCGGTGTCTATTGGCAATGTCGACCTGACCTTGCCTGAGCATGCTCAGGAGGTGGTTAATCAGGCCTGGGAATATTTCGGCCAAATTGATGCGGTCGTGAATATTGCAGGCGGTTTTGTGTGGGAACGTCAGGCCGAAAGCAGTCTTGATACCTGGAATACGCAGTACGCCATGAATGTGCAGACCTCGGTGAACATGTGCCAGGCCATACTGCCCCAGTTTCAAGATCAGCAAGGTGGTTTGATTGTCAACATTGGTGCTGCCGCAGCCAGCAAAGCAGCTGATGGCATGGGCGCTTATGCAGCAGCCAAATCGGCAGTGCTGCGTTTGACAGAGGCGCTTGCTGCGGAGAACAAACATTTGGGCATTCGCGCCAATGCAGTTTTGCCCAGTATTCTGGACACGCCCGCCAATCGCGAAGCCATGCCCGACGCTGATCCTGCTGATTGGGTCAGCCCTGACTCTTTGGCAGGGGTTATTGCATTTTTGCTCTCAGATGCCGCCCGAGATATCAATGGAGCCGGCATTCCGGTCACAGGCAGGGTGTAAACAAGATCTGTTACTTCCTACTGGCCATGCCATTGAGGTAATTGTCGATCGTGAATTCAGCCTGTTCCATCAAATCAAACAGATTCGGGCTAAGTACAAAGTTGGCGAAAAGCCCGTCAATCAAGGCATGCAAACCAATCGCTGCCTGGCGGGCGTTGGTATTTGCTGGCAATTCGCCTTTGTCGATAGCGGCCTGAAAGTCTGTTTCAATGGTTTGAATGCAGCCTTGAATCGCTTCCAAATGGCGGTCGCGAATAGGCAACATGTCGTCGACCATTTCCGCTTTGTGCATCACGATGTCAAAAACCCGCTGTGTGCGGGGGTCTTCTGCCAAGGTGCGCACCACATGCATTGAGCGGGTACGCAGGTAGGCCAGTGGTTGTTGTTCTGGGTGCAGGTCGGGCGTGGCGATGAATTCATCCATCGGTAATATTACGCGTTGTAACATGGCGTCAAACAGGTCGGCTTTGTTCTTGAAATGCCAATAAATGGCCCCCCGCGTTAAATCTGCGGCTTTGGCAATGTCGTTCAGCGTGGTCCTCGATACCCCTTTTTCCGAGAACACGGCTTCGGCCGTATCGAGAATTAGGTTGCGGGTTTCCTGCGCTTCTTCCTTCGTTTTTCTTACCACAATCGTCTACGCCAAATTGAAAAAATTATTTACATACACTCATGTATGTATGTATTATCTGACTTCTCGGTCATTAAATCAACCCGAAAAATTCCCACAAGGATATAACAGGGCACATATCATGCACAGCAACTCATTGAAATCAAAGCAAACCCAAGCTTCCCCCTACAGCCGCGCATTTGCAGGAGCCACCCTTCTGCCCGCGCTGCTGGTGACTGTTTTGTCCAGCGCCTTGTTGCTGGGCTGTGGCCAGGGCGCCGATGCCCAGGCCCCCGGTGGTCCCGGTGCCGGCCAGGCTGCACCTGTTCCGGTGGTTGAGGTGAAAACCGAACCGCTGGAACTGACCTACGAATATCCAGCTCAAATCGCCGGCCTGCGCGAGGTTGAAATTCGAGCCCGTGTGGCCGGTATTATCGAGCGCCGCCAGTTTGAAGAAGGTGGCCGAGTGAAGAAAGGCCAATCTTTGTACAGCCTGGACAACGCACCCTACCAAACCGCTTTGGCCCGTGCCTTGGCTGATGAAAATGCTGCCAGGGTTCGCGCCGCTCAAGCTGAACGTGATTACAAACGGGTAATGCCATTGGCTGATAGTAAAGCGGTGTCACAGTCTGAATTGGACAACGCGCAATCGGCATTTGAGGTGGCCAAAGCTGACCTGCAGGTAGCCAGCGCTGCGGTTCGCACAGCTCGCCTGAATCTGGAGTATGCACGGGTGGAATCGCCAGTCAATGGCTTTGCAAGCCGCTCGCTTTACTCTGAGGGCAGTTTTGTATCCGGTCCTTCTGAATTGTTGACCACGGTTACCCAGATTGACCAGGTGTATGTGAACTTTGGCATTCCTGAAAAAGACCATGAGCAATTGCGCAAAGGCATTGCAAGTGGTGCGGTTTCCTTGAGCAATGGTGATTTGGTGGTTGAGGTGCTGGGTGCCGATGGCAAGCCCATGGGTTTGAAAGCCAAGTTGGGATTCCAGGACGTACGTGTGAACCCGGCCACCGGCACGGTGGATGCGCGTGCTGTGTTGGCCAACGACAAGGAAGTGTTAAGCCCAGGGCAATTTGTGCGTGTGCGTGTTAGCGGTGCGGTGCAAAAAAATGCCGTGTTGTTGCCACAACGTGCCGTGCTTGAGAACCCGGAAGGCGGCAAGGTCGTAATGACAGTCAGCCCGGAGAATACAGTGGCGCCGCGCCCCGTTCAGGTTGCCCAGTGGAAAGGTGATCAGTGGGTCGTGACCGATGGACTGGTTGCTGGTGACAAAGTGATGACCGATGGTTTCATGAAAGCCCCGCCCGGAACACCCGTACAACCCGTGATTGCAGGTGCCGATGCGCAGCCTGCAGCAGCCGAGGCCGCAGCACCTGCAGCCACTGAGCAGAAGCAATAAGGGGTCACACATGTTTTCGAAATTTTTTATCGACCGGCCTGTGTTTGCGGCCGTGTTGTCGATTTTCATCATGCTGGCGGGTTTGGCTGCCATGCGTGGTTTGCCAATTGCCCAGTACCCTGAAATTGCACCGCCTGTCGTTCAGGTTCGCGCAGTGTACCCCGGTGCTTCGGCGGAAGTGATTGCCAGCACCGTGGCTGCACCCATTGAAAACGCTATCAATGGTGTGGAAGACATGATGTACATGAGTTCGACTTCGGCCAGCAGTGGCGTGGTTGAAATCATGGTGACGTTCGAGATTGGCACCGACCCTGACCAGGCCGCCCTTAACGTGAACAACCGCGTGAAGCAGGTGGAAAACATCTTGCCGCAGGAAGTGCGCAGGCAAGGTGTGACTGTGAACAAGGGTTCATCGTCATTCTTGCAGGTGTTGGCGTTTTACTCTGAAGATGGCCGGTTTGACGACTTCTACACCTCGAACTACGTGACCTTGAACGTGCTGGACCGCATCAAGCGTATTCCGGGTACAACCAACGTCCAGATTTTTGGTGCAAAAGACTATGCCATGCGAATCTGGATTAAACCCGATCGCATGGCCCAGTTGAAGTTGACCGCGGGTGACATTGCCGCTGCACTGAACGAGCAAAACGCGCAGTTTGCGGCAGGCAAGGTGGGCCAGGCGCCCAACAACAACGGACAGGAGCTGGTCTACACCGTCACAGCTCAAGGGCGTTTGAGTGAGCCAGAGGAATTTGAAAACATTTTGATTCGTGTGAATCCGGACGGATCTTCACTTCGCTTGAAAGACGTGGCCCGAGTGGAACTGGGTTCCAAGGATTACGACTTCACAGGTCGAATCAATGGCAAACCAGCCACCCTGGTGGGCGTGTTTCTGCAGCCCGGTGCGAACGCACTGGATGTGGCTCAAACCGTGAAGAACACAGTGGATGAAATTGCTGCAGACTTTCCGGAAGGGCTTGACTATGCAGTGCCGTACGACACCACACGTTTTGTGGAAGTGTCGATTCGCGAAGTGGTAAAAACGCTGATCGAAGCGATGATCCTTGTGTTCATTGTTGTGTACGTGTTTTTGCAGAACTGGCGCGCCACGCTGATTCCAATCGTGGCTGTGCCGGTGTCCCTGTTGGGCGCTTTCGCTGGCTTGTACCTGCTGGGGTATTCCATCAACACCTTGACTTTGTTCGGCATGGTGCTGGCCATTGGTATTGTGGTGGACGACGCCATTGTGGTGCTGGAAAACGTTGAACGAATCATGCACGAGGAAGGCTTGAGCGCCCGCAAGGCTGCGATCAAGGCCATGCAGGAAGTGACCGGCCCGGTGATTGCGATTGTGCTGGTGTTGTCGGCCGTGTTTATTCCGATTGGTTTTCTCGGTGGTTTGACTGGTGAGTTGTACCGGCAGTTTGCGATTACCATCGCGATCGCGGTGATTGTGTCAGGCATTGTGGCCTTGACCCTGACGCCAGCACTGTGCGTATTGCTGCTTAAGCACGAACACAAAAAACCGGGCAAGTTTTTCACCGCATTCAACAACTGGTTTGCGCGTGTAACCAGCAAGTACGTGGGTGGTGTGAAATTCATCAGCATGCGCCCGGCCATCGGTATCGGCCTGTTTTTGGTGATGCTGGTTGTGACCGCTGGTTTGTTCAGGGCCACTCCAGGCTCATTGGTGCCAGATGAGGACCAAGGCTACTTTATTGCTGCGGTGTTTTTGCCGGATGGCGCCACATTGCAGCGCACGGACAAGGTGGTTGCTGAAGTGGTGGATGCGGTGGCAGCCAACCCGGCCAACGAGTATTCAGTGGCATTTACAGGCTTCGACTTTTTGGGTGGCAGCTTCAAGAACAATGCTGCGACCATGTTTGTCACCCAACGCCATTGGGACGACCGCGAGGCCGTGACCACAGACTTGGTCGGTGAGCTGTTCGGCCGCACGGCGGGCATCCAGGAAGGTTTGGTATTGGCCTTTGCACCGCCCCCAATTTTCGGTTTGGGCAATGCTGGTGGCTTTGAGTTTTACATTCAAAACCGTGGCGAGGGTGGGCCAGCCGAATTGGCCAAAGTGATGAACGCCTTCATGGCCAAAGCCAATGCCGATCCGCGACTGGCAGGTGTTCAAACCCTGTGGCGCCCTGGTACTCCGCAGTTGTATGTCGACGTAGACCGCGAACGTGCGCGCGCAATGGGCGTGAATGTGAACGAGGTATTTGACACGCTGGCCGCCAGCATGGGCACTTACTACGTGAACGACTTCAACAAGTTTGGTCGCACCTGGCAGGTGTTGATGTCGGCGGATGCGCAATATCGCAAAAGCCCGACTGACATCGGCAACATGTACGTGCGTTCCAACAAAGGCGAGATGATTCCAATTTCAGCCTTTGCCAAGGTAGAGTTTTCCCAGGGTCCGGAAACTTTGGAGCGTTTTAACAATCTACCAGCAGTCAAGTTGCTGGGCAGTGGTGCACCCGGCATTAGTTCAGGCGAGGCCATTCAAGCAATTGAGGACATTGCCGCTGAAGTGTTGCCCGACGATTTCAGCTACGACTTTTCCGGCGCATCGTTTCAGGAAAAGCGTTCTGAAGGATCATCCAGCTTTGCGCTGGTCTTGGGTGCCTTGATGGTGTTCCTGATTCTGGCTGCACAGTATGAAAAGTGGACTCTGCCGTTCTCTGTGTTGCTGGCCATGCCGTTCGGCTTGTTCGGTGCATTGCTGGCGGTGTGGATGCGCGACATGACCAATGACGTGTATTTCCAGATCGGCTTGGTCACGCTGCTTGGTCTGGCTGCGAAAAATGCGATTTTGATCGTGGAATTTGCGGTGTTGAAGCGTGAAGAAGGCATGAGCGCCCTGGAGGCATCACTGGAAGCAGCCCGTTTGCGGTTCCGCCCCATTTTGATGACTTCGTTTGCGTTTATTCTGGGCGTTGTTCCATTGGCATTCTCAAGCGGTGCTGGTGCAGGTGCACGCGCCGCTGTGGGTACCGGGGTAATGGGTGGCATGACAGCCGCCACATTGCTGGCCATTTTCTTTGTGCCCCTGTTTTACCGTTTGATTGATCGCGGTGAAAAAGGTGGACGACAACATGGTGATGAAGAGGAAGCAAATGATTCATCCAATCAAACTACAACAAACAAAGGGGGCGAGCATGTTTAAAGCCCTTCCAAAAACTGCAATCGCCTTGGGTTTAACCTTGGCGTTGACGGGCTGTGCATCCAGCATCCCCTTGCTGGACAGGTTCACCGCCAAGCCAGAGCAACCCGTTGAAGTTGCCGTGCCTGAAAACGTCAAAGGCGTGGGCATGAAGGACATTCAAAACGAGGCGTGGTGGTCGCTGTTGGGCGATTCCAGTCTGGTCGCCGTGGTTGAACAGGCCTTGAAGAACAACACGGATGTTCGCCTGGCCAATGAGCGCCTGAATGAAGCGGGTGCTGTGCTGGGTATTGCGAAGTCGCAGCAATGGCCTTCCATTTTTGGTCAGTTCACCAGCGGGCGCAATCGCCCCTCACAGGCGGGTAACGTGCCTGTGTTTGGTGGCCAGAATGTGTATGAAAGCAATCAGATCGGCTTGGGCGCCAGTTGGGAGCTGGACCTGTGGGGCCGAATTGGTGCGCTGGAAGACGCAGCGCGTGCAAGTTTCATGCAGCAGGGCTACAACGTGCGTGGCGCGCGTTTGAGCGTGGCTGCAACAGCCGCTTCTTTGCACACTCAGGTGCGTGTATTGCGCCTGCAGGTGAAAGTGCTGGAGCAAACACTGGAAAGTCGCGATGCAGCTTACAAGTTGGCCAAGCAGCGTTACGACGTGGGTTTGAGCAATGAACTGCAGTTGCGCCAAACCGAAGCCGAGCTGCTGGCCGTGCGTGCACAACTGCCCGACACGCGTGAGCAATTGTCCAGGGCTGAGAATGCTTTGGCCGTGATTGTGGGTGGCAACACCCCGGCATTGCCACCCTTGGGTGTGGACAACTTGAACTTGACCAGCATATTCATCTTGCCTGAGAACACACCTTCTGAATTGCTGCTGCGCCGCCCCGATCTGGCAGCGGCAGAACAGCAATTGCTGGCAGGTGAAGCCAATCTGGAAGCGGCCCGCAAAGCCTTTTTCCCAACCATTGGCCTGAGTGCTTTTGGTGGTCGTGAAAGTGCTGACTTGAGTGATTTGTTCACTGGGCCCGCGAAAATCTGGAGCTTTCAGTCTCAGATTACACAGCCGATTTTTCAGGCAGGTCGTTTGACGAATGAACGAGATGCAGCCATTGCCCGCCGCAATCAAGCGGTGCTGCAGTACGAGGCGAGTGTTCGCACGGCATTCCAGGAAATTTACGATGCAATTGTTGCACAGCGTGAAGCACGTGAGCGTTTGCAAGCGCGTCAGGAGCAGGTTCAAACCCTGACTCAGGTGGTTCGCCTTGCCCAATTGCGCGTGGACAATGGCGTGGCCAATCAGCTTGAACTGCTGGATGCACAACGCAATTTGCTGAATGCACAACTGAGTTGGGCTGCAGCCTGGCAAAGTCAACAGGGTGCAACCCTGGCCATGATTCGTGCCTTGGGCGGTGGCTTTAATGCTGAGCAGGTGGCCTTGAAAGAGTAAGCGATTCGCGCTTCAGCACTTGAAACGGCGACCGGGCAACTGGTCGCCGTTTTTGCTTGATGCATTGAACTTTCACCGGCCTGTGATATAACCAAAATGGGTTAACCCAAAGCATTTACCAAACACTAAAGCAAAGGAGTTGGAGATGGCAGGTTATTTTGAATTAAGCAAAAGCAGCGATGGTCAGTTTCGATTTGTGCTGAAAGCAGGCAATCATGAAACCATTTTGACCAGCGAGCTTTACAAAACAAAAGCAGCCGCTGAAAACGGAATTGAGTCAGTTCAGAAAAATTGCGGTGACGCTGCACGCTACGAGAAAAAAGTGGCTGCCAATGGCAAACACCATTTCAACTTGAAAGCCGCCAATCACCAAATTATTGGCTCCAGCCAAATGTACGCCAGCGAGGCTGCATGTGACAACGGCATTGAGTCGGTGAAAACCAATGGCAAGTCGACCACTGTGAAAGATTCGACCGCTTAAGATTTACTTGCGCAATTACAAACCATGCGGCGTTTTAGCCGCATGGTTTGTCGCACTGCTTATTTTTTTGGGTTGAGTTTGTATTCCACCGTTGAGTCGTGGAGAGTTTTATCGCCACGCGCCTTCGCCAGTAAATGGAGGCCCTCTTCCACCGGGGTTTGCATGCCACGCATGGCTCTGACTTGAAAACGGGTTTCAGCGTCAAATTCAGCCAGCATTTGAGTGGTCATTTCATCAATTAGCGCATTGAGCGGAATGCCACGCGCCTTGGCCAGTGCTTTTAGGCGAGCGTGTTTTTCATCGGACAGACGCACAGTTAAAGCCGCCATTCAAACCTCCTTTAAAAGCTGGTTTGGGGTCAGAATTCTTAAGCCATCAAAGAATAACTCAGTGCCTTTGAAGTCTTTGATATTTTGGGTCACGATCACCTCTGCATTGCCGGCAATCGCCAGTTCAATTAGATGATTGTCTGCCTCATCGCGAAGATTGGGGCGCCAATTGAAATAAATTTTTTGAAGATTACATTTTGAGAAAAACAAATCCAGAAGCTTGCTTCTTTCGGTGTCATTCAGGCGACTTGATTTGAATAGAACCGGTCTGGACAGCACAGCCTCATACTCATTAATCAAAGCGGTGCCGATTAATGGATGAATCTTTTCAAGAAGCACCGCCTCGATCACGCGAGTGCTGTCGCCGTTGCCAAGGCAGGCTGAAATAAACACGTTGGTATCAATTACAACAATCATGATTAATGGTAGCATTTTTGCCACCACAGTACATCTTTCATTTCCCTAGAGCAAATCCACTATCGGTTCTGTAACTTCCCGGTTATGATCAAATCATGACATCAAAGAATGTCATCCTAAACAAAGCCGTCGGAGACCCACCATGACCGCCACTACAGCTGCGCGAAGAAAAGCCGCCCGTCCTGCGTCAAATACTGACGTGCCTTTGAAACAACGCAATGTGAAATTTGATTGGTCGGAAACGCCGATTGACTGGATTCCGAATGAGCCCTACGCCAGTTATTTCATCAACGAGATCAACCTGATTTTGCCTGCTGGCGAATTCTGGTTTTGCCGTCTTTATAACAAGGCCTTGCCCTGGATCACCGATGAAAAGCTGAAAGAAGATGTGCGTGGTTTTATCAAGCAGGAGGCCATGCATGCGCGTGGGCACAGCTCGGCCACCGAGGAATACCTGGCAGCGCGCGGCATCAAGACCGAGCGCAATCAGCTGTTGATGAAATGGTTGTTTGATGTGGTGCTTGAAGACACACCTTTCGGCAAAAAAGTACCTGCGTGGTTGGAGCGCCGTTGGTTGCTGGCGCGCCTGGGCTTGGTGGCCACCATTGAACATATGACCTGCGTATTGGGCATGTATGTGCTTGAAAATAAAAAATGGGACGAGCTGAATTCGGACCAGGTGTTGCTGGACCTGATTCGCTGGCACGGTGCTGAAGAAGTGGAGCACCGCAGTGTGGCATTTGATTTGTACAAGCATTTGGGTGGCGATTATTTGTCGCGCTATTACCTGGCGGCCGTTGTAGTGCCCATGATTATTGGCTTGTGGGTGGACGGTGCGGCCAATATTGCCGGGCAAGATCCCCGTTTTGCCAAGAGAAAACCCGCGGTTTACAAGCCGTGGATGTGGGTTGAATGGTTCAAGGCGTCGCGCAAGCAGTTATTGCCCAACCCGCTTTGGCTGGTGATGCAGCAGTTGCCTTATTTCAGCCCATGGTACGATCCTTCCAAAGAAGGTTCGACGGAATTGGCACAGGCCTATTTGAGTCAGTCCCCGGCTGCCATGGCCGCCGGCGCGATTGCAGCGAATATGAAGGTGCCTGCTTAACTTTTGCGAGAATTCATGCCCACACACCGCACAACAAAACCCCTGATTCTGGACAATGTTGAGCAGTGTGTGGACCAAATTCTTGAGCGCCTGGGCAATCACATCAAGGTGGGCTTGCCACTGGGCTTGGGCAAACCCCCCGAGCTGATCAACGCCCTGTACCTGCGCGCTAAAGCGGATTCATCCATTCATTTGACAATACTCACTGCGCTGTCTCTGGAAAGACCAGTGGCAAGCTCGGAAATTGAGGCCGCTTTTCTGAAACCTTTTGTAGAGCGCGTGTGGGGCGACTGCCCCGACCTGCTCTATGCGGTCGATGCCACGCAGGGCAAATTGCCTGTCAATGTCAAACTGCACGAGTTTTTCTTCAAACCAGGCAGCCGCATGGACAACGCGAATGCCCAGCAAAATTATGTCAGCACCAACTACACCACCGCGGCTCGAGATATCTATGAACAAGGTTGTAACCTGGCCATGCAAGCCGTATGCAAACCTGACGACGGTGAGGCTCTTGAATATTCCCTGAGTTGCAACCCGGACACATCGCTTGAACTGGTGCGTTTGTTGCGAGAAGGAGAAAGGCCGCACCTGTTGGTGGGTTTGGTGAACCAGAACTTGCCCTACATGGCGCACAGTGCTGTGGTGCCGAGCGAAGAATTTGACCTGGTGGTTGACCACCCGCGTTACACGACCACGCTGTTCTCGACGCCCAAGTTGCCCGTGGACATTGCCGATTACGCTTTGGGCTTTTATGCCAGCGCGCTGATTAAAGATGGCGGCACATTGCAGGTGGGCATTGGTGCATTGGGTGATGCCGTGGTGCATGCGCTTGGCCTGCGGCACACCGACAACGCGAATTACTGCCGGGTATTGGGGGCGATGAATTGGCCGGAGGAAAGTGGTGCGCTTGTAGAGCGGATTGGTGGCAAAGAACCCTTTAAAACCGGCTTGTATGGCGCCACGGAAATGTTTGTGGACGGCTTTTTGCATTTGATGCAAAAGGGTGTGTTAAAGCGCAAGGTGTATGAGCACTGGGCGTTGCAGCGCTTGATCAATTTGGGCAAGTGCAATCCCGATCAGCTCAGCGCATCGATTCTGGACGATTTGTTTGAATTGGGTGTGCGTGAAATTACGCCCCGCGATTTTGAGGTGCTCAAGCGGCATGGCCTGTTGGTCGAGCGCGTTTTGCTCGATGGTATTCACCTCGTGTTGCCCAATGGGCAGCGTGTGTTGGCCAACCTGGCCGACAAGGCCACACGCACAGCCTTGGCGAGCAGTGGTCTGGGTGCTTCACTTGTGAATGGTACCGTGCTGCACGCAGGCTTTTTTCTGGGGCCATCGGCAATGTACAACGCCCTTAAAAACATGCCGCTTGCCGAACGCAATTCAATCCATATGTTGGGTGTAGAGCACGTCAATCAGCTGGATTTGAACCGCCCTTTGTACAGTGCCCAGCGTGAACACGCGCGGTTTGTAAACACCGGCATTATGGCCACCCTCAGCGGTGCGGTGGTGTCGGATGGTTTGGCGGATGGGCGGGTTATTTCCGGCGTAGGTGGGCAATATAACTTTGTGTCCATGGCGCACAAATTGCCCACTGGGCGAAGTGTTTTGATGATTCGGGCTGTGCGTGAGAATGAACAGAACGGCGAGGCCAGCAGCAATATTGTGTTCAGCTACGGGCATTGCACGATACCCCGACATCTTCGCGACATTGTGGTCACTGAATATGGCATTGCCGATTTGCGTGCAAAATCCGATTCTGAGGTGGCCAAAGCCTTGATCAATATTGCCGATTCGCGGTTTCAAGGCGACTTGCTCAAGCAGGCCAAGGCTGCCAAAAAAATTGAGGAAAACTATCAAATTCCCGAAGATTTTCTGGGTAATACGCCCGAGAACCTGGCTCGCCGCTTGGGGGCATTGGTTAAAGAGAATGTACTACCTCCTTTTCCATTGGGTTGCGATTTTACCGAACAGGAATGGGTGTTGGCCCAAGCGCTGAAAGGGGTAAAAGCCCAAGCCGCAACAACACCCAAATGGAAGTTGCTTTTGAAAACCTGCCTGGCTGATCCATCGCCCGAGTCGGCCCTGCCTTACCTTGAAAGAATGAAGTTGACCCATCCGCAAAAATTACAAGACAAAGTGGTGCGCATGTTGTTGGTCGAACAATTGAAGCGATTGAAAGTCTTGGGGTAAATCCTCGCCAGGGTTGCAACTTTCCCTAGCTTGCCCTGTCTCAACCAGAGTGGTATGTTGCCGGTTATGACAAAAATGGTTCGAACCCTTTTATGTGGCTGATGTTGCTTGCGTTGCCTTTCCAAGGCATGGCGCAGGCCAGCATGTTTGCCTGTCATTTGAATGGTAATTCGACCAGTGCTGGTCAAGCGATCGACCACAGCTCCATGGACCATGGCGCGAGGAGCCACGACAGCATGGATCACAGCATGCATAAAATGGATGGGCAAGCCGATCCTGATTCTTCCAAAAAACTGATGAAGTCGCTGCACGGTTGCTGTAACTGCGCACCCACCTGTGCAGTGGTGCTGTTGCCCGTGGCACAGGCCAGCTTCAGTGCCATTCAGCAGGATGCAACGCACCCTGTTTCTGAGCCACAACTGCCTTACTCCGCCGATACTCGGCGAATAGACCGACCGCCCAAAACCCTCGCCATTTAATTCGTGGGCATGTCAGGCTGAACGCGCCTGCATGCCATGTGTATTGAATGATTGCGAGGATCTATGAAGTCCTATTTCTTATTCGCACCCTTGTTGCTGGCATTCGCTTTGCCCGCGAATGCCGAACAGGCTGTGCAAGAACTTGAATACCAATCGGCATTTGAAGGCTATCAAGCCTATTCTGATTCTGAAATACAAAACTGGCCCAAGGCGAATCAACTGGTTGATGAAATCGGTGGTTGGCGCGTGTACGCACGCGAGCCTTACGAGGACAAGACCAAGGATGAACCGGCAGAATCCAAACAGGCTACCCAACCCCATGTTCACAAACACGGGGGTGCCCAATGAACACGCCCCATTTATTGAAAAAAACAGCTATTTCATTGGCCGTGCTGGTGTTGGCGGGTTGTGCGTCGGTGAATATTAATGAATCGGTGGACCAAACCAATCAGGAATTGAATGGTTTCACCAACGGTAATTTGAGCCTTGTTCAGACCGATGAACAACGCCAGGCCATGGCTTCTAAGGCCAGCGAAATATTGAAAGAGCCTTTGAGCCAGCCTGCGGCGGTGGAGTTGATGCTGACCCACAGCCCGCAGTTTCAAACCGTGTTGGCCGAGAATTGGGCCCAGGCTGCGCAAGCCGCGCAAAGTGGCCGAATTCACAATCCGGTGTTTGCGTTTGAGCGTTTGCGGATCAAAGATGAGCTGGAATTGGGGCGTTTGCTGAGTTTTGGCCTGCTCGATTTACTCAGCTTGCCAGCCCGGCAAGGCATTGCCCGCACGCAACTTGACCGGGCGCAGCTACAGTTGACCAGCAGTGTAGTGGACCAAGTGACCCAGGTTCGTCAAGCCTGGGTGGATGCGGTTGCGGCACAACAGGCTTACACCTATGCCCAACAAGTGTTTGAAAGCGCACAGACCAGCGCTGAATTGGCCCGCCGCATGCAGGAAGTGGGTAACTTCACCCGTTTGCAGCGCGCGCGCCAGCAAAGCTTTTATGCAGATGCAGCGCTTAACCTTGCGGCCACCCGGCACAAAGCCACGGCTACGCGTGAGGCACTGGTGCGTATGTTGGGTTTGACTACCGAGCAGGCTGCACAACTGAAGTTGCCCGATCGTTTGCCCGATTTGCCCCTGGCCCCGAAAGCCCCTTCGGAGGTGGCCAAACAAGGTGAAAACCGATTGGATGTGCGCATGGCCAAACAGGGCTTTGATGCCAGTGCAAAAGCGCAAGGCTTGGGCAATGTGGCCAGTTTTCTGGACATTGAGGCCGGTATTCGCTACGACACGGTTTTTGAAAACGACACTGGCGAGCGCAACAACAAAAAAGGGTATGAGCTTGAATTGGCCCTGCCAATTTTTGATTGGGGTGGCATGAAGCGTGATGCCATGAACGCCAATACCCTGGCTGCCGCCAATCGGCTTGAGGCCACCTTGCGCAGCGCGCAATCCACACTGCGGGAAAGCTATTCCGCTTACCGCACCACCTATGACATTGCACGTCACTATCGCGATGAAATTATCCCACTGCGCCAAACCATCGCCGATGAAAACGTACTGCGTTACAACGGCATGTTTATCGGGGTGTTCGAGCTGTTGGCAGACAGCCGCGACCAAGTGAACGTTGTGGTGCAAGCCATCAATGCCCAGGCCGATTTCTGGCGGGCCGATGCCGCTTTACAAGCCACCGTGGTGGGCAAACCCATGATGGTGTCGGTCAGTGGCGCGGCGGCAAGTGCTGGCGGCGACGCTGGCGGTGGCCATTAAATCAAAGGATTCTAAACATGACTTCCAGACGTGAATTTTCAAGGCGAGAGTTTTTTAAGGCCGCTGCACTGACAGGCGGCGCGGTGGCTGCGGCCAGCGTCAGCAAAGTGGCCATGAGCGCTTTGCCTGAACCCATTTTGCAAACCTCGCCCGACACCATGCCCCCTTTGGTGCCCAACCGCGGGCGGCCCTACAACCCGGTGGTCACCTTGAATGGCTGGACATTGCCCTGGCGCATGAACAATGGTGTGAAGGAATTCCATTTGGTGGCTGAGCCTGTGTTGCGGGAAATGGCCCCAGGCATGACGGCCCACCTGTGGGGCTACAACGGGCAAAGCCCAGGCCCAACCATTGAGGTGGTGGAGGGCGACCGCGTGCGGATATTCGTAACCAACAAACTGCCCGAACACACCAGTATTCACTGGCACGGCCAGCGATTGCCCAATGGTATGGATGGGGTTACAGGGCTGAACCAGCCCGGCATTCCGGCCGGGAAAACCTTTGTGTATGAATTTGAAGCACGCAGGCCCGGAACCTTTATGTACCACCCGCATGCAGATGAAATGGTGCAAATGGCCATGGGGATGATGGGCTTCTGGGTCACACACCCCAAGAACAAGAATCCGTTGATCAGCGAAGTGGACCGCGATTACTGCTTCTTGCTGAACGCCTATGACATTGATCCCGGTGCTTACACACCGAAAATCATGACCATGCTCGACTTCAACCTGTGGACCTGGAACAGTCGCCTGTTTCCGGGTATTTCACCACTCGTGGCGCGCAAAAATGACCGCGTGCGAATTCGTGTGGGCAACCTCACGATGACCAATCACCCCATTCATATTCATGGTCATGAGTTTGAGGTGACTGGCACCGACGGCGGCCCGACTCCGAAGAATTCGCGCTGGCCTGAAGTGACCGTAGATGTTGCGGTGGGCCAAATGCGGCAAATGGAATTCATTGCCAACGAGGAAGGTGACTGGGCATTCCATTGCCACAAAAGCCACCACACCATGAATGCGATGGGGCACGATGTACCCACCATGATCGGCGTGGATCACCGCGGCATGACCAAGAAAATCACCAATCTGATTCCAGACTACATGGCGATGGGTGAGCGCGGCATGGCCGACATGGCTGAGATGCAAATGCCTCTGCCGGATAACACCATTCCCATGATGACCGGTGAAGGTCCTTTTGGTTCGGTGGAAATGGGCGGCATGTTCAGCATGTTGAAGGTGCGAAAAGATCAAAAGCCAGGTGATTATTCAGACCCTGGCTGGTACAAGCACCCCGAAGGCACGATTGCGTATGAGTTTACGGGTGAATTGGCCAAGCCCAAACGCAGCAGCAGTGCCGGGCAGCCCAGCATGAAGTTGGCACAGAAGAATCAGCCGCACATTGAATTGCAGGTGCGTAAACCCACAGGCCACGCTGGCCATTGATTGTTTTTAAAGGAGTAAAACCATGAAAAATACATTGAAACTGAGTGCAATTGCTGTGGCTATTTTGAGCGCAGGTGCAGCCTACGCAGCCGACCACACGGTGCATGTGATTGAAAATCAACAACGCATGGAAGCCGAGGCAAAGGCCAAGGCGAAAGCCGCAGCTCAATCTGAAATGGCCGATGGCGAAATTCGCAAAATCAACAAGAACACCGGCAAGATCACTGTAAAGCACGGTGAAATCAAAAGCGTTGAAATGCCACCCATGACCATGGTGTTTGGTGTGGCTGACAAAGCCATGCTGGAAGGCTTGAAAGAAGGTGACAAGGTGAAGTTCAACGTGAAGCAGGAAGGTTCGAACTACACCGTAACCGAGATCAAGAAAGCGCAGTAACCGACCAAGGTTTACCGATAGGAAATCAGGCCATTGGGTTTGGCAGCAAATGCCTCCAACCCATTGGCTTGATCTGCCAACACGCCTGCAATTTCACCTTCGAAATGGGCCTGCTCATTGAAGCTGGCCAGGCTGATTCCCCGTTGACCAAACAACAGTTTGCTGACACTGCAATTGGTGATCATCCAGTTCAGGTTAAACGCATTTGCATCGGGCAGTTGCAACAGGTTTTGCGTAACCGCAGTAATCGGCCCGCCGGAAGTGAATACCGCCACATTGGCTGAGCCCGTGCCTTGTTTCAGTTGCATGGCTTGCGCTGTTACTGCACCCAATCCACTCATCACCCGGGTTTTGAAAGTTCGCCAACTTTCGGGGTAATCAGAATCGTGTTCACCGCTCACCCAGCGCGCAATCGCTTTTTCAAAAATCTGTTGAAATGCTTTGCGGGGGTCTGCGTTCTGCATTACTTGTTGCTCGAAGGCATCGGGGTCGTCGTACTGACCAATCAACGCCTGCAATATGGCCTCGTGGTCGTACTCATTCAAACCCGCATGCTGCACCGGTTCTTGAAACACACCGTAGGTGCTTGCAAAAGCCTGGGCGGTTTGCAAATGCCTGTTCATGCTGCCACTAAAAAAGCCATGCAATCGAATTTTCCGGGCCTTGAACCAGGCGCCTAGCTGTGCTGCTTGTAGTTGTCCAAGATCCGACAAATTGTCGTAATCAGCACTGTCAAAGCTGGCTTGCCCGTGGCGGATTAAATAGATGGTTCCCATGCGTGTTCAGCCCAGTTTTCTGATCAGCGATTTGCAACGCCAATCAAAATAATTCACCATGATCCAGAAGTTTTTGAATGCCGGGTTGCGGGTTTGCTTGTGGTGGTAGCGGTAATAAATTTGTTGGGCGATCACGGCGATCCGGAACAAGCCAAATACCTCGTAGAAGGTCCAGTTGTTGGTGTGTATGCCGGTTTTCTGCATGTAGTAGTCCACCATTTCCTGGCGCGTCATCATGCCGGGAAGGTTGGAAGGTTGCCGTTGCAGCATCTTCATCAAGAAGTTGTCGTCGCCTTGTACCCAATAAGTAATCACACTGCCCAGGTCCATCAGTGGGTCGCCCACGGTGGCCAATTCCCAGTCCAGCGTGCCGATAATTTCAGTGGGCTTTTCCGGGTTCAGTACCACATTGTCAAGCCGCCAGTCATTGTGAATCATGCACAGTTTCACATCTTCGGGGCAGTTCAAATCAAGCCAGCGGCGTACCTTGTTGAATGAACTCACATTCCAGGTGCGGGCTTTTTCGTAGCGTTGATTCCAGCCATCCAGCTGGCGGCGAGTGTAGCCGCTGCCTTTGCTCAGGGCATTCAAGCCGCTGTCGTGAATATCGATCTGGTGTAGCTCAATTAATCGATCCAGAAAGTTGATGCTTAGTTGCCGGGCCTGTTCCCGGTCCAGCTGTACACCGCGGGGCATGTGCTTGCGCGGAATAATGCCTTCGATTCGGTGCATCACATAAAACTCGCTGCCAATCAGCGACTCATCCGCACAGTGCCCCACCATGTTTGGCACATAGGGGTACACCGGCTTCAGCAGGCTTTGAATGCGAAACTCGCGGCCCATGTCGTGCGCACCTTTGGCCTTGGTGCCTTTGGGTGGGCGGCGCAGTATCAAATCAGCCTCCGGGTACTTCAGCCGATAGGTCCAGTTCGAGGCCCCACCCGAATACTGAGTCAACTCCGGTTTGTCGCTTAGCGTCAAACCCTGCGTACGCAGCCAGCCGGTCACCACGTCGGTGTTTAATTCTTCGCCTGGTCGAACTGCAGTGCCTACATCCAATACCGATTTCGCTGAACCAGTCATTATTTGAAACCCCGCTTCATCATTTCAATGCGGGCAATCACGCCTTTGTGAACTTCATCGGGGCCATCGGCCAGGCGCAGGCTACGTGCTTGAATGTAAAAGCCGGAAAGCGGTGTGTCGCGGCTAACACCTGCGCCGCCGTGCATTTGAATGGCCATGTCGACCACCTGTTCCAGCACATTGGGCGCCACCACTTTAATGGCTGCAATCTCGGTCATGGCCTGTAGCGCACCGACCTGGTCCAGTTTCCAGGCTGCGTACAGGGTCAACAGGCGTGCCTGGTCGATTGCCAGGCGAGCCTCGGCCACACGTTCGCGGTTGCCGCCCAAATTAATCAATGGTTTGCCAAAGGCCACGCGTGAGATACCACGCTTGATCATCAGGTCCAGCGATTCCTCGGCGGCGCCAATGCAACGCATGCAATGGTGAATGCGGCCAGGGCCCAGTCTGCCTTGTGCAATTTCGAAACCTTTGCCCAAGCCAGCAATCACGTTGCCTTGGGGCACGCGCACATTGTTGAATTCCACCTCGCCGTGGCCGTGGGGTTCATCGTAAGTCCCGAACACCGGCAACATGCGTTTGATGGAAACGCCCGGCGTATTCAAAGGCACCAGCACCATGGTGTGTTGGTGATGGCGGTCCAGGTCAGGATTTTCTGTGCGCGCCATCACAATGGCTATTTTTGCACGCGGGTCGCCAATACCACTGCTCCACCACTTGGTGCCGTTGATCACCACTTCGTCGCCTTCCAGGGTGGCGGTGGCTTGCATATTGGTGGCGTCGCTGCTGGCCACATCGGGTTCAGTCATGCAAAACACAGACCGGATTTCACCAGCCAGCAGGGGCTCCAGCCATTCTTTTTTCTGCTCGGCATTGCCGTATTTCCACAGCACTTCCATGTTGCCGGTGTCGGGCGCATTGCAGTTGAACACTTCAGGTGCCATCAGACTGCGGCCTGTTTCTTCAGCCACCAGCGCATACTCCATGGTGCTCAGGCCCGCACCCAGTTTGTCGTCGGGCAAAAACATATTCCACAGGCCTGCCTCGCGCGCCTTGCTTTTCAGGGCCTCCATTTCAGGGGGAATGCGCCAGTTGACCCACTCGCGACCATTGCACTGGGCCTCAATTTTGTCCCAGTAAGCGGCCTCTAGCGGGGCAATTTCGTTTTTCATGAAGGCGCGGACGCGCTTTACAAAGTCTTGCGCCTTGGCGCTGGGCTCAAAATTCACAACGTGTCTCCTGGTGTTTCTTGGTGTTCGGCTTGTTTCCTCCGATATCATCCATGCTAACGGAAATTTCAAGGTGTCAACAACATGCGTGCTTTGGGCAAAGTTTTGATTGCAGTGGTATTGCTGCCGGTGGTCGTTATTGGTGGTGTCGTGGTGTTTGGTTCTACGCCTGTGGAGCCAGTGGCTTGGAAGCCAGCGCCCATGCCCAGCCTGAGTTCAGGCCCCTATGCCAGCAACAGTTTGCTGCAAGATGCACAAGTGTTTGGTACCTACAACCTGCTGCAGCCAGAGTCCATTGCACCTGGTCCAGACGGATTGCTATACACAGGTATGAACACCGGTGAAATTGTGCGTTTCGACCCGGCCAAACTGCAGGTGCCTGAAAGCCCCCAAACAACTCCTTTTGACCTGATTGGCAACACCAAAGGCCGCCCCCTGGGTTTGGTGTTTCATCCCGAAGGTTATTTGGTGGTTGCCGATGCAATCAAAGGTTTGTTGAAAGTCACCATGCAAGGCGAAGTCACGGTACTGTCGACTGAGTCCGAAGGCGTGCCATTCAAGTTTGTAGACGATGTGGCTGTGAGTGCAGATGGTCGTTTTGCCTATTTCTCGGACGCTTCCAGCAAGTTTGACTTGAACAGCTACGTGCTCGATGTTCTTGAACATGGCCCCAACGGACGATTGCTTCAATATGATTTTCAAACAGGTGAAACCAAAACGTTACTGAGTGGCTTGCAGTTTGCCAACGGCGTCACAATTTCAAAAGCAGGCGATTATGTGCTGGTCAACGAAACCGGCGAATACCGCATTCTGCGCTATTGGTTACAAGGCGAAAAGGCTGGAACCAGCGATGTATTGATCGATGGCCTGCCCGGTTTCCCGGACAATATTCGCACGGACGCCGATGGAAACTATTGGGTTGCTGTACCCAGTTTACGTGACCCGCTGCTGGATTCGCTCGCCGACAAACCTGCTGTTCGCAAAGCGATGGCAAAATTATTGAACTACGTTCAATTCCCGATCAAACCCAAGGCCATGGCGCTGGCAATTAACCCGCAAGGCACCGTGATTGCCAACCTGCAAGCTGAGAAGGCTGGTGCTTACTATTATTACGTGACGCAGGTGACGCCCTTTGATGGCAAACTGTATTTCGGATCAGTACATATCAACGGGGTTGCAACTATTTCCAATCCACTGGGTCAGTCACCCATCGAATAGAACAGGAGAGAGAAAATGGCCAAAGCAGCAAAGAAACCTGACATGCCCTCCATTAACATCGGTATCCCCGATGCCAAGCGTGCCGCGATTGCCCAGGCCCTAAGCCGCCTGCTGGCCGAAACCTACACCTTGTACCTGACCACGCACAACTTCCACTGGAATGTGACCGGTAAAATGTTCAATACCCTGCACACCATGTTCATGGGGCAGTACACCGAAATGTGGAATGCAGTGGACCCGATTGCCGAACGTATCCGGGCGCTTGGTTTTCATGCACCAGGCTCCTATGCCGAATTCTCGAAGTTAAGCACTTTGAAAGATGCGCCTGCCAAGCCACCCAAGGCCATGGAAATGGTGGAAATTCTTGCCAAAGGTCACGAGGCGATTGCACGCACCGCTCGCGAAATTTTTCCTATCATTGAAGACGGCGATGACCAGCCCTCTGCTGATTTGCTGACACAGCGCATGGACATTCACGAGAAAACTGCCTGGATGTTGCGTGCCTTGCTGGAGGATTAATTCAGCTTGTTTGTTTTAACCCAAGCGGGGGGCCACCTTGTTTTTGCCCTCCCTTTTGCATCTGTTTCACCTTGCAGCGAGTAGTGTTAACGTGACCGACAAATATTCTACTGACCCAAGCGACTTTGACTACGAGGCGGCACTTTTGGCCTGTGCGCGTGGTGAAAAGTTTGCATTGCAGGCCATTTATGCGCGTGACAGCCGCTGGTTATTTTCGGTGGCCTATCGAATCGTGAAACGGCGTGAACTGGCCGAAGAGGTTCTGCACGATGCCATGGTCAAGGTTTGGAATCGATCTCGGTTATACTCTCCCGCCTTGGGATCTGCGCGCGGTTGGGTGTACACGGTGGTGCGCAACCAAGCGTTAAATACAGTGCGCAAGCGCTTGATGGAAGTGTCTTCCGAAGAGCACGACGTGCCGGAATTGTCGACCAACGACAATCAAGAGTTGGCCCAAGAAGCCGAAAAGCTCAGCGCGTGTTTGGGAAAACTGGACGAAACCAAACGCAACGCCATTGTATTGGCCTTTGTAGATGGGTACACCCATGAGCAAATTGCAGAACGATTGAATTCGCCCCTCGGCAGTGTCAAAAGCTGGATACGCCGGGGATTGTTGAAATTGAAGGAGTGTTTGTCATGACAGAGACGACGCAGACAGAAGCCAAGATTGTTGAGGCTGGCGAGTACGTGCTCGGCGTAATGACAGACGCTGAGCGACAGGATTTCGAGCGACGCTTGAACCAGGATCCCGAGTTGGCCAAAGAAGTGAGCAGCTGGACTGAACACTTCGCCGCCATGTCCAGGAAGTTTGAGCAAGAACCTGTGAGTGCCAAGGTGTGGGCCAAAGTGGACCGTTCTATTGCCATGGCTGGCGAAAAAACTGCTTCAGCAGTGGCCGCGCCTTTTGCTTGGTTGTGGAAAGGGTGGGCTGTAGCAGCCAGCGCTGCAGTGGTAGTGCTGGGCGTGCAGTTGTTTGGTACCAGTCAACAACTCAATGATGGGCCCCGCTACGTCGCAGTGATGAAAAGCCCCGATAAAACCACCGAATGGCTGGTGGAAGCGCGCCCGAACGACACCATTCGCGTGTATCAAATTGGTGGTTTGCCCATTGAAGGCAACCCCGCCAACATGGGCAAAAGCTTGCAGCTGTGGACCAAAGCACCCACCGATGCTGGCCCAACCTCATTGGGTTTGATGGAATTGGGCAAGCCGCTGGAACTGCCCGCCGACATGCTCCCCAAACTGGTTGAGCAGCAGTTGTTCGAAGTCACGCTCGAACCAGCAGGCGGATCGCCTTTGGGCAACCGCCCTTCCGGTGAAATCATGTTCATTGGTACCGCGGTGGCGTTGAAGTGAATTCGATGGTGTGAATAAAAAAGCCCCGGTCTAACAGACCGGGGCTTTTTGCTTCTACAACTTGATTACTGTTGGTTGTAGATAATCGCCAAATCGCGAAGGTCGGCTGGGCCGGTGGCGCCACCAATTTGGTTGGTGGCGCCTGTGCCGATCAGTGCCCCAGCAGCGGTCGCTGCACCAGTTCCCAGGTTAATGTCAAACAGGCTGTATGGGCCGGTCAAACCAACGCGCCCAGCAATCACTCGCGCGCCATCGTCACCGCCCACTACATCAAAGCCGGCGAAGTTGTCCAAGGTGCCACCGATCGCACCGATTTGCCTCAACAAGCCCGTGTTGGGGGGCAGTTGTTGCAGCAAAGTCGAATTGGTGGAATCAATGTCGAACATTTTTGTGGCTGGACTCGGACGGATGGTCGATGAGAAATTGCGGGTGTAGGCAATTTGAGTCACGCTGAAGTCTGCAGCAGCTGGCGTTGGTGCAGCGGCATCAGCTTGCAAGTCACCACCAGCCGCATCGCCGCCGGGTGCAGCCAACCGGTCACGTTCCACAATAGTGGCACCCGTGTCTACGTTGATACGGTAGTTTTCGCCGTCACCAATGCCTGAGCTAACAACTCGCAGGCGGTCTGCTGCTGGGTTGAAGTCGATGCTGTAATTTTTGCCTGCGTCAAATACCAAAGCGCCACCGGCCGTATTGGCATTGCTCAAGCTGGATTCCAGCGTGGCTGCGCCAGTATCGGGGTTGATGGTGTACAGCTTGCCGCTCGTGCCATTGCGCACGAAGCCGTATAGTTCTCCTGTTGCCGGGCGCACATCAATGCCCAACAGCTGATCGCCCATGGCCAACCCTGTCACTGCGACTGGGCTGCTAATCGTGTTCGGAGTGCGCAACGAGAAGCTGAACAGGGTTGGCGCAGTCAGTGTGCCGTTCAAGCCAACAACCGTTGGGTTTTCGTTCAATTCAACAGCAAGACCAATCACGTTACCGCTGATGTTGACGTTGCCCAGCAATGCTGCTGCATTGGTTGTGAGAGGAAATGTTTCGGCTGGGTCAGGAATACGCACTGTGTACAAGCCTTTGCTGCTCCCCACTGTGAGTAGCGCATAGCCCACATTGGTTTCAGGGTCGATGTCAAAACCATTGACAGCTGTTGCTGTTACTCCCAATGGAGCAATATCTGTCAACGTGCCCGGGTTTGCGCTTTGTAGTACCAAGCGATTGTTGATAGTGTCGATGTCAAAAAGTCGGGTGCCGCTGGTGCCATCAAACGAGTTGGTGTAAGCCGCGCCTGTTGTCTCTGCGTTGGCTGGGCCACCGTTGATTTCCAGGTCGGTGATTGTTTGTCCTGCTGTTTTGGTAGCACGGCGATCGTTGTCGAGGAAGATACGCAGGTTCTGGCCTGCATCGCTAACTACACGCAGCGCGTCAGCTGCCGGGTTAAAATCCACGCCAAAATTGTCGCCTAGCAAAGTGGCATAAGCGGCGTTTCCGGGTGAGTCATCTGCGGGGTCGGCCACCAAGGTGGCAATAAAAGTGAGCGCGCCAGTGGTGGTGTTGGCAGTGTAAACACGCCCTACATCACTTGCATCTTTGGTCACTACATACAGGTTGCCATTAAAAGGGCGGAAATCCATACCAATTGCGACTTCGCCGTTGGTCATGAAACCGTTCAATTGGGTGCTGGTTCTTAACTGTGTTGGATTATCCCGGTTTAGAGAAGCCAACTGGTTTGCATCGGTCAGCAGGAACACATCACCTGCGCTCATCGCTGGGGTGTCATCGTCTGAAAAACAACCACCCAACACCAAACTGGACAAAGCCAGTGCCACAAATTTTTTCTTGAATTTCATTTGAATCCCTCTGTCGTTAATGCCTAAAACAGGTGTCAAACCACAAGTCGACACAGAGGGAACACAGCGTGGCGTGTTTTGGATGCAGCTAGTTGATTTGGCCTTTTTGCTTCAAGCCATCAAGATCCAGAATTTCAATATTTCCTCGTCCCAACAACAACAGGCCTTCATGCTCCAGCTCCTTCAGCATTTGGTTCACTGTTTGCCGCGAAATTGACAGCATGGCTGAGAGCTTTTCTTGCGACACATGCAGGGTGCGCGCGCTTACGGTGCTGCTGTCCGATCGTATGCCGTAGCCCTCAGCCATTTGCAGCAAACGGCGGGCAAGGCGGGTGGGGGTGGGTAACAGGGCCGCGTCTTCAATGGCTCCAAAAATAAGGCGAACCTTCTGGGTTAACAGCAAGCCAAATTCACGCCAGTAATTGGGGTTCTCTGAAATCAGTTGATCCAGCAGCGCTTGCCGCACGTGAAACACGGTGGCAGGTCCATCAGCCAGCGCGTCGTGGGTTCTGGGTTGACGGTCAAACAGGCAAATTTCTCCAAACCAGTCCGGTGGGTCAATCAGGGTCAGGATTACATGCTTGTCCTCTGCGCCATGTTTGCTGGCCCCCACAATTTGTACCGACCCGCTGAGTACAGCATACAAACCGTCGGCACAATCGCCTCTGGAGAAAAGGCGCTGCCCGTTCTGGAACTGACGCAAAACGCCATGCTTTAACAAAGCCTGTTGCAGGTTGCCGGGCAAATTGGCAAACCATTTTCCGCGGTTCAATATTTGTTGAATGTTGTGTGTCTGCATTGTTTTTTTGTTATGTCTCCACCTGTTCTACTAAATTAGCATCAAATGTCAGGCAATTGACAGACCTTTCAGCCTTGATTTGTAACCATACAAGCTCAAAATCAAACATTTAGAACATTTGCCGCTTCAAGGAGAACAAGCCATGAGAACGTTGGTCGACCAACTGGCAACCTATGCCACGTATCACCGTGACCCACGCAACATTGCCACCCACTTTGTGGGCGTTCCCATTATTGTGTTGTCGGTGTTAATTCTGTTGTCGCGCGTGTCGGTGGATGTGGCCGGTATCGCGGTTACACCCGCCTTGTTGGTTTTTTTGCTGTCCAGCCTGTTTTATCTCAAGCTGAGCCTCACCTATGGCCTGGCCATGTTTGTCATTCACGGCGTACTACTGCTGACTGCCGGGCATTTTGCAACCTTGAGCACAGCAGCCTGGCTGGGTGCTGGCGTGGGTATTTTTGTGGTGGGCTGGATTATCCAGTTTGTGGGCCATTACTACGAAGGCCGCAAGCCTGCTTTTGTTGATGACCTGATTGGCTTGGCGATAGGCCCACTGTTTGTGGTGGCTGAACTGGGTTTTTTAATTGGCTTGGGCAAGAAAACGCAAGCACAAGTGGAAGCAATTGCAGGCCCGGTGCGCCGCCGCGAAACAGCAAACGCCTAATTACACGCCAGCCAGTGAAGGGGGTTCATCAGAACCCCCAATGCACATCCACTTCTTTTTTCGCCGCTTCTTCCAGCATCTTCAACAAAGGGTAAGCCCTTTGTTCAAGTCCCACATGGTTTTTCAGGGCAATTTTTTCTTCTGCGCTTAGCTCATCCTCATCAATCGGGTTCTCGGCGCGAGCCATGCGTTCGGCATTTACCGCGGCCACCAGTTGTGCATGCGCATGGGCCAAGTCGCGAGGCTCAATCACACCCCGCTCGCTGGGTTCAATACCCATGATTCGAAACAGTTGGTCTGCATTGGATTTGAACATCACAATGTCGCCGGCTGCTTTTGATTTGAATTTCACAATACCCATTCTGTTCACACTCTGGTTATCACTGCTATTGATCTGTATCAAGAGCCCCTACAATGGAGCACCTGCCTAATTTTCGCCTCAAAGCGCCTCATGAAAACAGCCTTTGCTCAAAGCCGTGCAATTTTCGTTTCCCTGCTCGCATTATGCGCCTTGGTCGCGTGTTCGCCCCAGTTCAACTGGCGGGTGGTACCCAACACCGATATTGGCTACATGGCTACATTTCCTGACAAGCCGGCGCAGGCCACCCGAACCATGGATTTGATCGGGCTTCAAGTGCCGCTGACTTTGCAGGCAGCTCAAATTGAAGGTTTATATTTTGCAGTGGGCACCGTGCCTTTGCAGGGCGACCTTGCTTTACAGGGCCCCGCCTTGCGGGATGCTTTGGCCCAGGCGATTGCCAACAATATTGCCGCTGGTCAAGCAGAAGTAAAGCCTGTTCAATGGTTGGGTAAAACCGTGCATGAACTGTCGATCACAGGCAAGTTGTCTTCCGGTGAAGCCGCTTTTGCGCAGGCCCGTTTTTTCGAGCACCAAGGCGTACTTTATGAGGTGTTGATGATGGGCACTGGTGAAGCAGCCAATCCCGATTCAGCCACCTCCTGGTTTGGTGGCTTTTCCCTGCTGGGGCAGTAATGCAATACAAGCCCCAAAATGTATCGCGTGAAATTGGGCCCGATGGGGTAGAACACATGTATGTCAACGGCAGCCTTGCCATGCGCATGTTTGTGATCTTTGCGGCTGCGTACATCATGTCCTATGCATTCAGGGCCATCAATGCAGTCATTGCCCAGCCTTTGGTTCAAGAACTCGGACTGACTGCCGGGCAGCTGGGCTTTTTGGCCTCGGCCTATTTTCTGTCCTTTGCCATCATGCAATTGCCTGTTGGCGTCATGCTGGATCGTTACGGCCCCAGGCGTGTTGAGGCGGTATTGATCGGTTTTGCAGCGCTGGGTGCCTTGTTGTTTGCCGTTGCTGATTCTTATTTGGTGTTGTGGCTGGGCCGCGCCCTGATTGGTGTGGGTGTGTCGGCATGCTTGATGGCGGCTGTAAAGGCCTACTCGCTGTATTTCAGGCCGCACATGCAGGCTAGCTTGTCGTCGTGGATGCTGGTGGCCGGGTCGTTGGGAGCGCTCACCGTGACCACGCCCGTGGAGGCGGCGCTGCCTGCCCTAGGGTGGCGAGGTGTGTTTGGTGTGGCCGCGGTGCTGTGTGTACTGGCTGGTTTTGCTTTGTGGTTTGCTTTGCCAGCGTTGTTCAAACCCCAAAAAACCCAGTCAGTGGCCGACATGGCCCAAGGTTACCGGGCCATTTATGCGCACCCTCATTTTTGGCGTGTTGCCCCCTTGGCGATGATCACGCAAGGGGGGTTCATGGCATTCCATGGTTTGTGGGTAGGCCCTTGGTTCACCAATGTGATTGGGGTCAGCAATGCCCAGGCGGCGCAAAACATGTTCTGGATTTCTGCGGTGCTGATGTTGGGCTATCTGGCCCTCGGTTTCCTGACTCGCAGGGTGTCCAAGGCGGGGGGCGATGAAGATCAAATCATGATGATCGGCATGGGCCTGTCTTTGTTGGTGTTTGCCGTTCAAATTGTTCAGGGCGCGCAATCAAGCCTGTGGGGTTGGTTGATCCATGCTTTCCTGATTTCCTCCGGCATCATGACCTACGCCACCTGCAACAAGCCTTTTCCCAAAAAACTCACGGGTCGGTCCAGTACGGCCTTGAACCTTCTGATTTTTATTGGTGCCTTCAGTATTCAATGGGGCATTGGCATAGGCATTGATACCTTTGTGGCATTGGGGTTGGAGAGTACCGACGCCATGCGGCTTTCGCTGGCCATTTTGTGGACTCTGCAATTGTTCAGTTGGATTTGGTATGCTCGACCTGGACGCAAAGTAAGTCACCTAATTCCGTTTGGGGCAGAACAACAACATCGGGGGTGAGCATGGCTCAGGCTCTTGAGGATGGCAGTAGTCACGAAGCACCGGAGCTTGGAACCGCTTGGACCAGCCCTGATTACCTCGATGAGCAGCAATGCCTGACCAGCATGGAGCGAGTGTTCGACGTGTGCGCCACCTGCCGGCGTTGTTTGTCCCAGTGCAGCACATTTCCCGCTTTGTTCGACCTGATTGATGAGTCTGAAGACTCAGAGCTTGGCAGCGTACCAAAATCGCACTATCTTGATTTGGCCAATCACTGTCACCTGTGCGACCAATGCCATGTGGGCCACTGCCCATATAGCGAACCCCATCCACAGCAAATCAACTTTCCAGCCATCATGTTGCGGGCCAAAGCCGTGAAATTTGCCAAGGGCGGTACTAATTTCGGTGCTGCGTTTGAGCGGCACAATCCGTTCTCCCATTTGGCAGGTATTCCGGTGGTTGCCGCGCTGGTCAACACCGCCGCGGGTAGCAGTGCCGTGCGCAAGTGGATTGAACGCGGCACGGGTGTTGATGCACAAGCCTGGTTACCCAAACTGGCGACTCGAACCTTTCTTGCTCGGGAAAGCAGTTTGATGTTGGCCAGCCCAGCGCAGCCCCCTGTGGTGGCAGACCATGTCAGAGTGCCCCGACAGGTGGCCATATTGGCCAGCTGCTACGTGAATTTGCACGAACCTGAAATTGGTCAGGATTTGATTCAGGTGCTGCAACACAATGACATTGAGTCCGTGGTGGTTAATCTTGAGGCATGTTGCGGTCAAGCCAAACTGAACATGGGCGATCTTTCCGGTTTTGCTGAATTGGCGCGAATCAACATTCCTCGCTTGTTGGCCTTGGCCCAGCAGGGGTATGCACTGGTGTCCCCAAGCCCACGCTGTGCGCGAATATTTACTCACAACTTGCCTGCTCTTTTCCCGGCCAATGCCGAAATTCAGCAAGTGAAGGAAGCGTTTTGGGCGCCTACGGAATACCTGATTGCCCTGCACGGCGAAGATGCCTTGAAAACTGATTTCGTCCATTCTTTGGGCAAAGTGAACTATCACGAACCTTTCTTGGGCGGTGCTCATTTGGGTATTGCCAGGCACACCGAGGCTTTGTTGGCCTTAATACCAGACACTGAGGTAAACGTTGTCAAGGGCAGCCCTGGCTTTGGTGGTGACTGGGGTAGTCGGCGTGAGCACTTTCCTATGGCCATGAAAATAGGGCGGCAGGTAGTGCGGCAAATGGCCGACCAGGCCCCCGATTATTTGTCGACAGACTGTCAATTGACGGGGAGGCAAATTGCCTGGGGTATTGAAAGCCTTGGCCTTTCACAAACCCCCGATAAAAAACCGGAACTGGTGCATCCACTGAGCTTGCTGCGAATGGCTTACGGGTTGTGATTTAGCTGGTAAGCACAGGCGAGTGGTTGCCCGCCTCGCCACTTAGCGCCTTTCTGTATTGAATCGCTGTGGCAATGTGCTTCTTGTCAATGCGGTCTGCAGTGTCGAGATCAGCCAAGGTGCGTGCAACCCTGCAAATTCGGTGCAGTGCACGCGCTGAAAGATGGTTTTTTTGTGCATAGGCCAACAACAGTTTTTCAGCGCCGCTGGCAGGTTTGCAATATTTGTTGATTTGGCCCGCGCTCATTTCACCATTCAGGCAGCCCTGGCGTTCAAGTTGAATGGTTCGGGCCTGTTCAACTTGCCTGCGCAGCCCAGCGCTGCTGCCGAACTCAGAGTGTTGCGTTTCCCCCGTTAGCAAGGTGCCGTGGTCAATGGCTTGCACTTCAACTGAAATATCCAGCCGGTCGGCCAACGGACCAGACAGTTTGTTTTGATATTTTCTCACTTGGTCTGGCGTACATCGACATTCTTTTGCAGGGTGGCCCAACCAGCCGCAGGGGCATGGGTTGTGGGCACATACCCACAAAAACCTAGCGGGAAAACTGGCTTGATGGCCCGATCTGGAAATATTCACACGCCCGGTTTCAAGCGGTTCACGCAACGACTCCAGGCAACGTCGATCGAATTCCAACACTTCATCGGTGAACAAAATGCCTTGATGGGCCAGTGTAATTTCACCTGGTGAGGGTGGGTTTCCGCTGTTAATTCCATTTAATAATGCGACTGTGTGTCTTGTAAAATCAAGAGTTTAAACGCATTATATTGGTTAAATAATGCGACCAAATTACACTTTTAAATGCGACTGGATAGGAAATCATAATTAATGACGCAACTGGATTCTAAGCGCCCTGTCCGACCGCTCAAAACTAGTCGAAGGTGTCTGACTGGCCGTGTTTCGACAGGTGGAGAAAGCGCGAATTTTGAGTCTTCTTTAGAAAGGGATTGGATTGCAGTGCTGGACTTTCACCCTGCGGTTAAAAGCATCCGTGAACAACCTTTCTCCCTGTACTACGATCTTGAGGGGGTTAAAAGGCGTTACACGCCAGACGTTTTGGCTGAGTGGTCAACGCCTCACGGCCATGTAAAAACAATCGTGTATGAGGTAAAGCCGATTGACGAATTGCGAGCTAATTGGAAAAACTACCGCCCGCGATTCAAGGCTGCAGTTCGATATTGCCGTTCGAGAGGTTGGAAATTCAAAATTGTGACCGAGCGCGAGATCAGAACCCCTTACTTGAAGAATGCCCAGTTTCTTAGACGCTACAGAGCCCTTGATCCTCAAACGTTAATTGGTGATCAGCTTCTCTACACTCTTAAAGCTCTAGGACCAACCACGCCACAAGCCCTGTTGGCTGCATCGTATTTGTACCAAGATACCAGATTGAAAGCTATTCCAGAACTATGGAGGCTAGTGGCTTGTGGACAGATTGGTGTATTTCTGAATGAAAAATTGACTATGAACAGCACCATTTGGTTGGCCGGAGCTTGATATGCCAGGGATATCAAAAGCATTCTTCAAGGTGGAAGTTGGTCAATTGGTGGCTTACAAAGAGGAACAATTCAAAATCACTCATCTGATCTCCGTGGAAAGTGTTTTAGCGCTGAACTTACGAACACTCGAGAGCGAGCGTCTTCGCATCGATGGGATTAAGCTCGTAGCAAATGATGATGGTTTAAAGGACACAAGTGTTGTAGGTCATATCGACCTAACACTCTACAGCGAGGAGGAATGGGCCGAAGCTCAGCGCAGATTTTTGGTGATCAAGCCACTGCTCGAGAACCCTATTCGCTCCAGAACCGATGCTGAAAAAATTGCTGATAGCAGTGGAGTTCATGTAGCAACATTGTACCGTTGGCTGAAGAACTATCAAGAGGCTGGACATGTATCTGCTCTGGTTCCATCAAAACGAGGCCGAAAGTATGGAAGTAAGTTGTTGGCTCAGGAGCAAGAAAAAATCGTCGAGAGCGTGATTGAAGATATTTATCTGAGCAAGCAGCGTCACAAGCCCCAGGATGTGATTGAAGAGGTCAATAGACGATGTCGCTTAGCGAAAATTGCTGCCCCTCACTCAAACACTGTGCGGCACAGGCTCAATCTACTTGACCCTGCAGCTACGATGCGACGGAGGGGATTTCAGGAGGCAGCTCGTAACAAATACGCCCCTATTCTTGGGCAATTCCCTGGCGCCGATTATCCACTCGCGGTGGTACAAATCGATCACACGGAAGCTGACATCATTTTAGTGGATGAAGTTCATCGAAAACCGATAGGTAGACCCTGGATGACTTTGGCCATTGACGTATGTACTAGAACGGTTGCGGGTCTTTACATCACCTACGAAAAACCCAGTGCCGCATCTGTAGGTATGTGTATTGCTCACGCAATTTGTCCTAAACGCGAGTACCTCGCCGAGCTTGGAATCGAGGGTGACTGGAGTGTTTGGGGTGTTATGAGTGTTGTTCACACGGACAATGCAAAAGAGTTTCGCGGAGTGGTTCTTGATAGGGCTTGTGTTGAATACAACATCGATCTGCAGTGGAGGCCTGTACTGCTGCCGCATTACGGCGGTCACATTGAGCGCCTGATGGGCACGATGGCCAATGAGATTCGCAAACTGCCCGGTGCAACTTTCTCAAACCCGACGAAACGCAAAGGTTACAACTCTGAAAAACATGCAGCGATGACACTTAAGGAATTTGAGCGTTATCTAGTGGATTTCATAGTCAACGTTTATCACCAGCGCGTTCACTCGCAACTGGGAATGTCGCCCCGACGAAAATGGGAATTGGGTGTGATGGGGGACGAGCATCTGACAGGAACCGGGATCATGCCAATTCCTGAGGATCCGCTTAGAGTACGGTTGGATTTCATGCCATTTTTTGAACGGACTGTTCAACAGTATGGGATCAAAATCGATTGCCTCAGTTATTACGATCACATTCTAGATCCCTACATCAACTCAGTTGATCCAGAGAACAAGCGTGAGAAGAAAACCTTTGTTGTCCGCCGAGACCCACGGGACATTAGCAAGATCTATTTTTTCGATCCTGCTGACAACAGGTATGTTGTCATCCCTTATCGAAATGTTGGCCAACCGGCGATGAGCGCATGGGAGCTAAAAGAAGTTCAGCAATTACTTAAAACTCAAGGGAAGGAAGATGTCGACGAAGCCATGATTTTTGAGGCACTGGGGCGAATGCGTTCTCGAATTGAAGAAGCGAAACACAAGACTAAAGCTGCTCGCCGTCAAGCGACAAGAAACCCCTCTGTGAACGGTGCCAGGCCAGGTTCAGGAAGTGCCAACGACACCTCAGCTTTAAAACCGACAAGTTTCCCCATGATCGAGTCGAGTTCTGTTGCCAGTGACGATGACCCTGTCAGTAACACCATTAAAGTCTT